>NZ_JAWOVY010000003.1:0-99769 GCF_033340155.1 Vibrio sp. 1562 | reverse complement strand
CTAGGGGTTTATGTTTTAGGTTTGGTTGTTGTGATTCATGGCTTCAGTAAAAAGCAACTGCCTTAGTGCGCATTATGTATATTATGTTAAATCACATATAGCCGTACGCTAAATGTTGTCTGAGTATGCTCCTATTCCCCTGCAGATTTTAAATTTAAGGGCCTTACGGTGAGCATTAAACATAATGGTTATTTACCATAAAATAGCTAATATCGATCTATCAATCTACGATTGCTTGCTCTTCAATTAGCAACTTATAAAAAATGGCGTCTATTTCTTTAGACGCCATTTTTGTTTACTGGAAATATTAAATTAGCCACCGGCTAATTTGACTGTCATGCCTTTCTTTTCAAGATGTGCCTTGATCTTGTCTCTAGCATCACCTTGAATCTCGATATTGCCATCTTTTACAGAGCCACCACAGCCACAGACTTTTTTGAGTTCTGCCGCTAATAACTTTAAAGGTGCATCATCCAAGTCTAAACCTGTAACAATGCATACGCCTTTACCTTTACGGCCTTTCGTTTGGCGCTGAATCCGAACAACACCATCGCCTTTAGGGCGAGATACTTTTTCTTCTTCCGGTTTAATTCGACCGGTTTCTGTTGAATATACCAGAGTCATTCTATTGTTTCTTTTGTTGTTGAGCTTGCATCGCTTTTTGCTTTGCAACCAAATAAGCTTCGATATGGCGTTGAATAGCGGCTTTACTGCCCTTAATCAGTTTACCATTAAACATACAGTACCAAGAGTTAGGTTGGCCTGTATCATTTTGAATAGTATAGCCGTTAAAGACCTCTGATTTTGCAACACCTGTTTGCTGCACTCTCTGTCCGAGTGAAGCAAACTCTTTGGGATCAATAATCGATGCGGTGTCACACCACCAATCAATGCTTTTCTTTACCGCCGTCAAACTTCCCTGTAAGACGTGGTTCTTGATTTTAACCTTCCAAACACTGCCATCTGATCCGACTGACTGCAGGTTAAAACCTCTATAATTTGAAATCGCCATACCACTGAGTCATCTGTTTAATGCGTTGATATAATCATAATTGCTACTGAGCAATATTCAAATACGGCTTGAATAAACCTTGCTCTAGAAAACAACTTGTATCATAAAACGCGTCTCGATAACGTTAATCACTTTGCACTGTTTATACAATCTTCCAAGAACTCATGAAATTTGTGCCCGTTGTTTTGAAGCATTTTAGGGAACATTGAGATCGGAGTCATTCCTGGAAATGTGTTTACTTCGTTTAAGTAAATCTCATCATCTTCCGTTAGGAAAAAGTCGATACGAGATAAATGACGAAGATTCATTTGTTTAAATACCGCCTCAGACGCGTGTTGGATGGAATCTAATTGTATTTGAGTTAGATTCTTCGCCTCAACTTCTGTGAGCGAGTGACTTGAACTGCTGTACTTTTCATCGTACGAGTAAAAAGCACCATCAGGCGCGATGACCTCGCCTGGCTTAGTGATATGTAGTTGGCCATTCATCTCATATGCAGCAACTTCAAGTTCTCGAGGTTTTACTGCTTTCTCAACCAACACTTGGTCAGAAAACCCAAAAGCATCATTTACTGCATTAGAAAGCTTGTCTTTTTTTGTGACACTGTAACAGCCAACGGAAGAGCCTTGGCGAGCGGCTTTAACAAAAACTTTTCCCCACTTTTCAAAGGCTTTATGAGCTTGAACGTGAGCTTCTTCATCGTTTCGCGTTAAGAATAAGTATGGCGTATTGGGTATGCCGATAGCGTCGTACCAAAGCTTAGATGTGATTTTATTGAAACTATTGCTACTCGCTTCTGGCCCGCAGCCAAGATAAGGAATACCTGCGATTTCAAACAGAGATTGAATGTCGCCTGTTTCGCCAGGAAAACCATGTATACAAGGCACGATGAAATCAATGGTTTGATTAGATTCACTTGAGCACAACTGCTTGGTATTGAGATCCAAGTAAACCAACTCACCTTGGTTGGTCATCCAACCTTCGTTTTTTATTTCTACGCGTGTAACGTGAACGTCTTCAATAAGGTTTAGTTGTTGTTCGACAAAATTTGCAGACAATAATGAAATCTCGTGCTCAGAAGAGCCACCGCCGCATAGTAAAAGAATATTTTTAATCATGAATCCATCTTTCCGTGACCTACAAAAGATACTATTTATTATGATAAACCTTTGAAGTGTGACGTACAGTAATTTTAATGTGAGGAATGTTGTTCGAATAGGATTTGAGCAAATAAATAAGGGAGCTATTCGCTCCCTTATTTGATGTGTTAATTTAATTTGTTAAGCGTTGGGTAAGCTGAGTTTTTGATTGCATCAATGCTTTTAACAAATGGCCTTAACTGCTGAAATTGAGCTGGCAAAGTCGAAATCGCTTGCTTGGCTTCTGCGCTTGTTGCGTAGTCTCCGTACAAAACTGAGAACCACTTAGTACCGTTTACAACTTTGTAGTTTTCCCAAATTGGCTGACCGTTCTGTGGCAGCTTATTTGCAAACTGATCGACTTTCGCTTGGCTACCCACAGCTGCGACTTGAATGGTATAGCCGAATCGTTGAATGCCAGCTTGCTTTTTACTTGGTGGTACGATCTTAACTGGCTTCGCCTGCTCTTTTGGCGTTAGCTTGACTACTTTCTTCTCTTCAGGCTTTGCCGTCATTTTCACAACAGTTGGTTGTACGTCTTTTTCTACTACAGCGTTTTCAGACGCCATAATTGGTTTAGAGATACGATCTGATTTGTAGTCCTCTCGGTAACTTTCTGAGGTCACATCCGTGATGTAAGTTTCAGATGCACAAGCAGAAAGCAGAACTGACAAGCCGATGATTGCGATTTTTTTCATGAAGTAACAAATGCTCTGGATAAATATTACGATAAATCATGCCGATAGCAGGGCCGTTTATCAAGCATCAAATACAATAATCTGTGATTTTGATGTGATGAATAACACAAACTCCATAAGCATCGTACACATTTTCTGCAATGTCTGGTCTGAAGATGTTTTATCAGTAAATTATTCGTTTATGATTGATATGAAACCGAGAAGCCAACGTGACTTACAAACGGCCAGGAGTCAGCATGAATAAATTACATAAACTCTTTAAACCCAACTCTGTGGCCGTTATTGGGGCATCTCAAAAAGCATTGCGAGCAGGACATGTTGTGATACGCAACCTTCTACAAAGTGGATTTGGTGGCGCGATTATGCCAGTAACGCCGCGATATAAAGCCGTATCTGGCGTGATCGCTTACCCTGATGTAGCTTCCCTGCCCTATACGCCAGATATTGCAATTTTGTGTACGAACGTTTCACGTAACGAGCAATTGCTTAAAGATCTAGATGAGAGAGGCACACCGTTTGCGATTGTTATCTCTGATGACCCTAATCCTTTAGATATCTCATCATTGAACATTCGAGTCTTAGGCCCAAACAGCTTAGGTATCATCCTTCCTTGGCACAATTTTAACTGCACGTTTTCCCCTGTTGCAGCTAAACCCGGAAAAATTGCTTTCATCTCACAATCCGCGGCGGTTTGTACCACGGTTTTAGACTGGGCAAATGATAAGAACATTGGTTTTTCTTCGTTCATTTCGATTGGGCGCGGACAAGATATCGATTTTGCAGATTTGCTCGACTATTTGAGTATGGATGGAAACACTGAAGCTATTCTGCTTTATGTTGATAATATCCAAGACGCTCGCCGATTTATGTCTGCTGCGCGCGCCGCTTCACGTAACCGACGTATATTGGTGCTAAAAGCGGGCCGCTCTAAAGAGATGAATACTTTTGAGCAGCAAGACGGAGATACACTTGACGTAATTTACGATTCTGCTATTCGCAGAACTGGTATGTTACGAGTCAGCAATACGCATGAGCTTTTTGCCGCGGTAGAAACACTCACGCATTCTGTGCCACTTCGTGGAGAGCGTTTAGCGATCATCACCAATGGCGGCGGCCCTGCTGTTATGTCCGTTGATACTTTGATTGAACGTGGTGGCCAACTCGCAACGCTTGATGACGCTTCCATTGAGCAATTACAAGCAGTACTTCCATCCAACTGGCGTGCTCGAAATCCAATTGATCTGTCTGGTGACGCAACCCAAAAACGCTATATTGATACCATTAACGCGCTGATGAATAACGACTGTGCAGATGCGATATTGATTATGCATAGTCCTTCTGCTGTTTCTGATCCTCTTGAAACTGCTCAAGTCGTTATTAATGCCATCAAATCTCACCCTCGGCATAAGCATTTTAATATCTTGACCAACTGGTCAGGAGAACAAACGTCGAGAGAAGCGCGACTGGCCTTTACTCAAGCAGGCATTCCAACCTATAGAACACCTGAAAGTTCGGTTGTAGCATACATGCACTTGGTCGAATACAGACGAAACCAGAAACAACTAATGGAAACGCCAACGACGGCAGAGCCATTACATTCTGGAAGTGTGAGTTCAGCAAAAGAATGGGTAAACGAACGACTACTGGATAAAAACACAGTCACCTTGGATACGCATCAAACCAGCCCATTATTTAAGCTGTTCGGGTTTAACGTTTTGCCTACGTGGATTGCATCTGACGACATTGAAGCTGTTCATATGGCAGAAAATATTGGATACCCTGTTGCGGTTAAATTACGTTCTCCAGACATTCCTCATAAATCGGATGTTCACGGTGTCGCTCTAAATTTAAGAAACAGTCGAGAAGTTTCCAACGCAGCGCTATCCATTTTAGATACCGTAAAGCTCAGTTACCCTTCCGCCAATGTACATGGGCTGTTGGTACAAGGGATGGCAAAGCTCGGCAGCGCTGAAGAGCTACGGGTTAGTATTGCAGTAGATAAAGTCTTTGGACCAGTGATCTTGCTTGGTCAAGGCGGCTCTGAGTGGAATATCGCCCAAGATGCCGTCGCTGCACTTCCTCCTTTGAACATGACGCTTGCGCGCTACCTTGTCGTTGTTGCCCTAAAGTCTGGAAAGATTCGCCTGCAGAAACACAAAGATGCGCTCGATATTACTGAGTTGTCGAAGTTCTTGGTTCGTATCTCCCAAATGGCAGTTGAGTTACCAGAAATACAAAAACTGGATATCCATCCAGTGCTAGTGTCCGGAAGCGATTTAACTATCCTTGATGCAGATGTCACACTGTGTAAGTACGAAGGAGACGCCCAAAAACGGCTAGCGATTCGCCCTTTCCCGGCAGAGTTTGTCGAAACGGTGACGCTTCGAGATGGCCAACCTATCCTGCTTCGCCCTATCTTGCCTGAGGATGAGCCGCTGCATGCTCAATTCATTAATAGCGTATCGAAAGAAGATCTCTATAAGCGATTCTTTTCTGAAGTTGGAGAGTTCAACCATGAGGCTTTGGCAAACTTTACTCAAATAGACTACGACCGCGAAATGGCGTTTGTTGCGGTAGCGTTTAATACTGACGGACCGTCTATCATAGGGGTAGCCCGCGCATTGATTACACCAGACAATAGTGACGCTGAGTTTGCTATTTTGGTTCGTTCAGATTTGAAAGGAAAAGGTTTAGGCAAAGTGCTGATGCAGAAAATAATCAGCTATTGCAAAATTAAAGGCACAAAGCAAATGTCTGGAATGACCATGCCAACAAACAGAGGAATGTTGATGTTGGCTCAGAACTTGGGGTTTGAGATCGATGTCCAGTTTGCAGACGGTACGGCAGATATGGTGCTCCCTTTAAATTGAAAAGCGCAGCATTAGCGATGACTTTTACTTCTTACATTCGATAATCAATGGGAATCTAAGAAGTAAAAGTTACGTTGTTACTTTAGTTTCCAATTCTTTTTTAAGTACTGAATACACCAGGATTTTGCCTCACCCATAGTGTTCCGGCGCCATGCCAAAATAATATCCATCGGCTGTTCTTCAGTGCCTTCGATTCGTTTCAATACACCACTATCAATAAGAGGTTGTGCAATTTGGCTTGGTAATGTACCAATGCCTAAACCTGCAGTTAGCGCTTCTACTTTTGCCGTAAAGTTGGTGACGGTCAAGCGAGGCTGTTTTTGAATGATATTAATTGAGAGCGCTGGTTGCTCACGTGCGGTATCTGCAATAGCAATAATCCGATACTTTTCTCGCGCTGCTTCATCAAACTTACCACTACGCTTGTGAACATAGTGATCAGCGGAAGCTACCCAATACATACTCATTTTACCAATTTTTTCTGACTTAACTTCTTGAGGAAGCGTATCCAGTGATGGGCAAATCAGTAAATCAGCTCTCCCCGTATTCAACGACTCCCAGCTACCAGCCAGAATCTCCTCTTGCAGCCTGACTCGAGTTGAGCTGACCTCGGCCAGCGCATCAACCATCGGGAAAAAGTTGGATATAGGAATAATGCCATCGAAGGCAATGGTAATATCCAGTTCCCAGCCATTCGCCAATAACGTTGCATCGTTCACTAACTTTTCACTGGCTTGTAAAATGGCTCTTCCTCTTTCAAGAATAAGCTTACCTGCTTCAGTAAAATGGGCTTTGTGACCAGAGCGATCGAAGATAATAATGTCTAAGTCTTGCTCGAGTTTCTGGATTTGATAGCTCAGCGATGACGGGGCTCTGTCTAACTCATTCGCAGCAGCAGCAAAACTCCCTCTTCGATCAATAGCATCTAGAATATGGAGTGCTTCTAACGTAATTGGACTCTGCACATGGCCTCTCTTAATGTGATATTCATCACATTCGTTGTATTTGGATGAACTTATCAAGAACTAACGACAAATAATATAACATATTGATAACTAAAGACTAGGAATGCTCATAGCCTAAGAAGAAGATTCAATACAAATCAATAAATGACAATGGTAATGATAGTAATTACCATTTAGATCCATTAATATCCGCGTGTTGTTACCTATTATGGATCTAAGGTATTGAAGCCAATGTATAAAAAATCAATTTTGTCAGCCTCCATTTTAGTTGCCCTTTCCCATACTGCTTATGCGGAAGAAGCTTCTAAGTTTGAAGAAGTCGTTGTGTCGGCCACCCGTACCAACCAAACCATAAACACTGTTGCTGCTTCTGTTGCTGTTGTATCAGAGAAAGACATCGAAGAAAACATGGTAAAGGACTTGAATGATCTATTCGAGTATACGCCAGGTGTTACTGTTAATGGCACTCAACGCCAAGGCGTCCAAAGTATTAACATTCGCGGGATGGAAGGTAAACGAGTTAAAATCTTAGTAGACGGTGCATCTCAACCAGGTGTATTCAGCGGTGGACCATATTCGTTTATCAATTCTAGTGCCGTTACTGTCGACCCCGATATGCTAAAGAGTGTCGAAATTGTTAAAGGAGCAGCTTCTAGCCTACATGGTAGTGATGCAATTGGCGGTGTTGTCGCATTCGAAACAAAAGATCCGAAGGATTTCCTCAAAGATGGTAAAGACTTTGGTGGTCAAGCTAAACTCTCTTATTCATCGGAAGATAACTCTTTTAGTGAGCATGTAGCTTTAGCAAAGCGTTTCGGTAATACAGAAGCACTTATAGCCTTTACACGCCGTGATGGTGCAGAGCTACAAAATTTCTCTAAGGCGCCTTACGATAACTATTCTGTGGACAACCAAGATTATTACAAAAACGATCTATTGGTAAAACTTCAATCTCAATTGAATGACGCTCATCGCTTGGAGTTCTTGGGAGAAGTTATTTACAACGAGACTGACTCAGAGATCGCACATAAAAGTTACAAAAACTTCAACGCTGAAGACACAACCAAGCAAAATCGCATTGGGCTCAAGCACATTTGGTTTGCAGATGCAGCTATCTCGGATACGATCACGTCCAAGCTTACATGGATTGGTAAAGAAGAAAACGGCGTGTCTAATCGCTTTATCGAAGCCAGCCCAGGTTACCCACCTTACGTACCGCCTAGTGGTGACAACCAACAGAAAAAAGATTACGAATATACTGAAGACAAATTTGAATTCGAAACTCAGTTAGATAAAGAGATTCAAAATCACTATATTGTTTACGGAATATCGTACAAACATAGTGACATCAGTAATACCAATCGCGAGTTTAATTCCGATCCTGGCACGCCAGATACTGTTTACGTTTACACACCGGATGCAAAAGAAGAAAGCTTTGGTTTATTCTTGCAAGATGAAATTTCGCTTCTTAATGACAAGCTAATTCTGACTCCAGGTGTGCGTTACGATTACTTCTCTACTAATCCTTCAAATACTTCTGAAGAGTCATTCGAGAAGTTTAGCGACTCTGCATTAACTGGTCGTTTAGGAGCAACTTACTCTGTATCGCAACCTGGCACGATCTTCGCGCAAGTGAGCCAAGGGTTCCGAGCGCCATCGTTCGACGAGCTTTACTACACCTACGATAATCCGGCTCATGGCTATACCAACCGCCCTAACCCAAATTTGGGATCTGAAAAGAGTTTGTCTTATGAACTTGGTTACCGTCATAACACTGCAGCGTCTGCAACTGAAGTAGCGTTCTACTACAGTGATTACAGTGACTTTATTGAGCAAACGTCATCAAACAATGGTGGTTTAACTGAATTCACAAATATCAATATTAGTGAAGCAAACATTAAAGGGGTTGAGCTCTCTAACCGTCTTGATTGGCATGCCATTGCTGGTCTTCCATCAGGCGTGACAACTCGCTTTGTTGCAGCATACACAGAAGGTGAAGATGGTGATGGTAATCCTTTGAACAGTGTAAACCCATGGAATGCCGTAGCTGCTGTAAATTACGATTCACCAAATGCACTTTGGGGGACAAGCCTAAAAGTAAACTACACGGCTAAGAAATCGAACAGTGATATCAACTCTGATGGTGATAAAGGCGGAATCAAAGACCAAGTTGCTTTGCCGTCTGCGACAGTCGTTGACTTAACGGCGTACTACAAACCAATGAAAGATATAACCATTCGTGCTGGTGTTATGAATCTAACGAATGAAGAATACCATCTTTGGAACGATGTTCGTGGTAAGACTGAGTTAAGTCGAGACAAAACGCAAGCTGAGCGTAATTACAACATTAGTGTTAAATACGAGTTCTAAACCTTAAAAACACAAAAGCCAGCGTAATGCTGGCTTTTTTATGGCTTTCATTTCAAAAATGTAAAGAAAAGTATGAAAAATGAAAGTTTACTGTTTTGCCATCTCTTTTTTCACCATTACTGCTGCTGCAATGATGAAAGTGATGATCAGACCGAGTTCCATGAACTACCCCAATAGCTACGAGAAAATTTATAACCCAAATTAAGAGTCGGGCATAGTTTAACAGCTCTATATATACTTGCTACCTTTTAACCAGTAATTTACGATTTTTTCCGATTTGGATCAAAAAAGACGCAATTATGCGCCTTTTTGTTACTATTATGTAAATTAAAGATTAGGCATCTGGATAACCTTGAGGGTTAGTAGACTGCCAGCGCCATGTATCGCCAGTCATTTCTTCTAGAGTACGAGTTGCTTTCCAACCTAACTCATTCATCGCTTTTGATGGATCCGCCCAACACTCTGCAATATCACCTGGACGACGCTCAACAAGTTGGTATGGGACATCTTTACCACTTGCGGCTTCAAATGCTTTCACCATGTCCAGTACACTGTAGCCGTTACCAGTACCGAGGTTATAGATATGAAGGCCAGCTTTGCTACCTACTTTTTCTAATGCAGCAACGTGACCATCGGATAAGTCCATTACATGAATATAATCACGTACGCCTGTGCCATCTTTGGTCGGATAATCACTACCAAACACAGAAAGGAACTCTCTGCGCCCTACCGCAACTTGAGAAACAAACGGCATTAAGTTGTTGGGAATACCTTGAGGATCTTCACCTAGCTCGCCTGTTGGATGTGAACCTACCGGGTTAAAGTAACGAAGAAGTGTAATGCTCCAGTCAGGGTTCGCATTTTGGAAGTCGGTTAAACACTCTTCTACCATTAATTTGCTGCGCCCATATGGGTTAGTTGCGCTAGTTGGAAAGTCCTCAGTGATGGGTACAGATGCAGGATCACCGTATACAGTCGCTGATGAACTAAATACCAACGATTTAACTCCGGCTTCACGCATTGCATCAACCAATACTAACGTGCCATTAACGTTGTTGTCGTAATACTCTAGAGGTTTTGCTACAGACTCACCGACGGCCTTTAAACCTGCAAAATGGATAACAGCTTCAATATTGTGCGACTTTAGTGCTTCTACCATCGCTAATTTGTCTCTGATATCGGCTTGAATGAAGGTTGGCTTTACACCACATACCTTTTCAATTCGATCTAATACCGTAGATTTACTGTTGTACAGGTTGTCTAGAATTACTGGCGTCATGCCAGCTTCGATCATTTGAATACACGTATGACTACCGATATAACCCATACCACCCGTAACGAGTACTTTCATTTTATTATTCCTTCTGACGCGAATCGGGTTAGTTTAAAGCTTTGACGTTACGATTTAAACTGTCTCTTGTAATTCGCATCCCATTAATATTGCTTGGCCTTTCCCGGCTTTCTTTGCTTGATACATTGCCGTATCCGCACTTTTTAAAACTCGAGTAGCATCGCGCTCATTTACGCCGACTAATTTTACGCCGATACTAACGCCAACTTTGAGTAAGTGACCTTTGTACTCAATTGGAGCACATATGCTCTCGAGCAACTGTTCTGCTATTCGGGTGACCACTTTTTGATTGGCGGGATTAACCAACATGACAAATTCATCACCAGAAAGTCTTGCGATTAAATCACTATGTCTCGTCGCAGATGTTAGACGCTCGGAAACTTTTTTCAAAACTTCATCACCTGCATCATGACCGTAGGTATCGTTAACTTCTTTAAATCCATCCAGATCGAGGTACAAAACTGCAAATTCGTCACGCAAGTATCCAGAGCGTTGTACTAGTTGTTCCAACTCTAAATGGAACTTAGATCGATTTGCTAACCCCGTTAAAGCATCGTGATGAGCTAAATGCTCCAATCGTTCCATCTCTTTTGCGCCGGAAAGGTCGGTAAGAACAATAACCAGATCATAGAAACCATAGTCTTCACACTTAACGATACGATTGACTCGAGCAAACATCGGTACAAACTGACCAATATGGTTCTTCTCGATAACTTCACCTTGCCAAACGCCATAATTTTCTATCGACTCGATGATACTAGGCATCATTTCCTGTAACTTGCGCCACTTTAGCGTTTGGATGAATGACTTCCCAATAAGCTGATCCACCTCTAAGCCGACTAACTTAGTGACGGCAGGGTTTGCCATCGTAATGACACCGCGATGATTAAGAACAATGAGACCATCTTGGCTGCTTTCAAAAACGCGTCCCGCAACACGTTGCCGGTTTATGGCTTCTTCAATTTCGGTGATATCTTGAATCGAAAACAGTAAGTATTCATGTGTCGAGAGGCGACGACTGGTTAGGCTCAACTGCTGTTCGTTATCTGCATTTTTGAGGTGAATATCATCGCACTCTAGGCCTCGACTCAGGATCTGACTCAGCTCATTCGGTGTTTTGGTTTTAATTAGATCACGAATATTGGCGTATTTAAGCTCATCTAATTTTTTTTGAAATATTTGCTGGGTCGCCGTATTACAATGAATAACACGTCCGGAATTGTCGGTAATAACTAATGCATGCTGAACAGATTCGATAACCTCTTCTGAAAATGCGCGCTTTTGTTCTAGTGTGTCTAGTGAATGTTGCCGCTGCTTCTCACGTACTGTTAACCTGTTCATCATTTGATTGAAAGATCTCGCGAGCTCTCCAATTTCATCGTTGGCGTAATAGCGTGCTTGATTTTCCGTGCTTCGTCCGTGTGTCACATTCTCTATTACGCGGCTAAGCTCCATAACGGGCTTGAGAACAAGCCTCTCGATACTTATGTAAAAAACAGTGCCACCAGCGATCAGAAACAGAAGAAGTAAAGCGCCATCTTGAAGTAAAGATTGTATGGCTTCTACAATTGGGCGATGAGAAAGCGTAACTCTCATGCTACCAATGACATAGCCATCATGGATAATCGGCTCCAGAACATAAAGAAATTTGGTTGATAAGGCATAGCCTAGAGCGTGCAACCTACTTCTTTCGGTTTGACTTGGAACGGGTGCTAGTGCCCCACTTATCTCCATAACAGCGAATGGTTGGTCATCTTGGTCATAAAGTTTGACCCGCGTTACATTTGGCTGGTTTAAAAAGTTGGCGAGAATAGTTTGAGCTTTTTGCTTGTCCTTTGTTGTCAGCGCATCTTTAATTGAGAAAGAAACATTGTTAATCAGCTTTCTTGTCTGCTCGACCAGTTCATGCTTAGACGATTGGTATACAGTATACGAGGTGTAACCTTTTGAGATAACAAAGATAGCCGTTAAAAAGACCAGAAGAGGCCAAATAAGCTTCGCTCGTAATGACATATATATTCCTGTCGCAGACAACCACAAAAATGACAGAAGAACCATTATGCAATCTATCACCCATGAAGGGCGACAAGATTAACACGATGCTAATGCAAAATAACCTTAAATTCTCAAAAATTGGATGGAAAAGAAACGAAATACCTTAAAATTCGGATCAACTCAAATAACGGCAACATCTTTATGGACTAACGTGATCTTTTTCGTCAGCTATCTGCTCAAAAAGCTTCGTTTTCATGATAGAAGAATGAAGTGAGTCACTGAACCTAGATGCATTTTCCTCCATCGTAAACCCCTTGCTTGTGTAGAAATAAAACGTATGACATTGAATAAACAGCAACTTACATTGAACTGTGATATGGGCGAGAGCTTTGGCTCTTGGAGTATGGGCGCAGATGAAGACGTGATGCCCCATGTTGATATGGCGAACATCGCGTGTGGTTTTCATGCCTCCGACCCTAATGTCATGCACGACACTATCACCCTAGCGAATGACAACGATGTTGATATTGGCGCACATCCAGGTTACGCCGACCTACAAGGCTTTGGCAGACGAAGCATAAGCATGACGGGTGATGAAATTACGAACATGGTTATATATCAGGTTGGTGCTTTACAAGCATTATGCCGGGCGCAATACACAAACATCAGTTACATAAAACCTCATGGCGCTCTATACAACGACATGATGAAAAGTGATGCGATATTTAGAGCGGTAGTAAAGGCGGCAGCACTGTTCAAAGTACCGTTAATGATCCTAGCTTCACAGGAAAACGAAAAATACTTAGAAATCGCAGACGATTATGATGTTCCCTTGCTATTTGAAGCATTTGCAGATCGTTTATACCAAGATGACGGCTTACTGACTCCTAGAACACAGCACAATGCCGTGTTAAAAAGCGAGCACGCGATACTTGAGCAAGTCCGGACCTTAGCTGACTCTGGGCGTGTCAAAACCGCTTCAGGCGGTTACATATTATTGGAAGCCGACACAATTTGTGTTCATGGTGACAATGAAGAGTCGATCGCGCTGATCCAAAAGATCCGCCAAAGCCTATACGCTGGAGGAAATTAATGCATAAAGAGAAATTTAATATCTCTTTGATCTCCGAGTGCAGTATTTTCATTAAGTTTGATGAGAGTATTTCTGAAAATGCAGTCGGAGAGCTTGCTCGCAGCATAAGAGAAACTTTCGCTTCAATTGTTATGAACGTTGTCCCCTCCTATCAAACTATTCTCATTGATTACTTACCTTTTCGAATCAACGAAAAGAACTTAGTCAATGAGCTGCAACAAATCGTGAGCCAGTTTGATACTCAATCACTTAAGCTTTCCCAGCCGAATCACATTACTATCCCTGTATATTACTCTGAAGAAACCGCGTTAGATCTATCTCGTTTTCAAAAGCGAGGTCTGTCATTAGACGATCTTATTACCCTGCATACGAAAACCGAGTACGCGGTTTCTGCAATTGGCTTTGCTCCAGGCTTTGCATTTCTCTCTGACGTTGATACTCAATTGCACATGGCAAGGCTTGCCACACCAAGAACTCAAGTGCCGGCCGGAAGTGTAGGAATCGCAGACTCTAAAACGGCCGTCTATCCATCAGATAGTCCTGGCGGATGGAACATTATTGGTAAAAGCCCGCTTGCGCTCTTCTCCGACTCTCCTCCTTTTATACCGTTTGAAGTGGGTGACAAGGTCACCTTTAATGCTATTTCAAAACAAGAGTTTATCGATTTAGGAGGCGTACTATGAGTTACGGTGGATTACTGGTGGAAAAGCCAGGACCGCTCTCTTTAGTTCAAGACTTTGGTCGTTTTGGCTTAGCGCATGTCGGTGTGACTCAAGGTGGCCCGGTCGACGACTATGCTTACAGTTGGGCCAACCATTTGCTTGGTAACGTAGTCAATTGCGTTGCAATTGAAATTACTCTGGGTAACGCTTGTTTTATTGCATTGCATAACTGCCACCTTGCTATATGTGGCGGTGATTTAAATGCAAAAATAGATGGTGAACCTATTTCAAATTGGTCTGACTTTACGTTGAAAAAAGGACAGAAGCTTCAGTTCGGAGTCGCAAGGAATGGACTTCGCTCCTACCTAGCGGTTAAAGGTGGGTTCAATGTTGCTCAGCACTTAGGAAGCGCATCGACCGTCTTGCGAGAATCTCTAGGTGGTTATGATTCAAATGGTGGCGCTTTGAAAGCTGGCGATATTCTTCCCTTTGTCCCTCATAACTTACCGAAACGTAAACCAAGGCAAATGACGTTTCGCTTTAAGCCAGATTACAACTTACCCATTAAGTTGAGAGTGATTGAAGGCTATCAGAACGAGGACTTTGATGAAGACACTCGCCAAGCATTTTACAACAAAGCATTCATCATCTCCCCCAATTCGAATCGCATGGGCTACCGTCTTGAGGGCAATAACATTCATCCACCTTACGAAGGCGTCCTATCAGAGGGAATTGCATTAGGTTCAATTCAAGTACCTAGCGATGGTAACCCTATTGTGCTGCTCAACGATCACCAGACTATTGGCGGGTATCCTAAATTTGGCTGCGTAGCTCGTATTGACTTACCTAGACTGGCACAGGCGAAACCCGGACAAAAAGTCAATTTTGTGAAAGGAGATAGACTAGGCTTGCAAGAAGTATGGTGCCAATGGGCTCAGTTTTTTGGGTATTAATACAACCACTGAGCCCAAACACAGCCGATTATGCAGGCATACCATAACGCACTGCTAAAGCTTGTGGATAGCCTCGCTCTTGAGTGAGTTTAATCGCGTACTGCTCGACCTCTTGTTCAGACCACTTTACAGCGACCGGATGCTGTGTTTCCACATTTTGGTTAGGATCGATGTCAAACCAGAATTGAAGCATTTTTTGCGCTGCGAGTAGTGTCGATGACGCTTTTACCACCTCTATTCTCGCGTAGTGGTTATCTTCAAAAGTCACATCTGCCGCTCTGAGTACTGGATCTGTGCCGGGAATTTGCTGAGCGCCAAATAATGCTTTTCCTCCTTTTACAGCAGAGTGATAGTCGGGAATGAACTGTGCCATGTGTTTGATGGCGTTGTTCGTTCGCTCTTCTAACACTTCTTCCCTCCAGCCGTTACGGATCTTCGAGAGTAAAGGCATAGGCAGTTCAGGTTGAGCAGATGAGTTCGTGCTCTCCACTAAACCATCTTCAAACAGCGTGATTCCTTTTGTCATACCATGAAGTTGAAAGTAACCATCGCCATAAGGCGTCAATTGAGCCATTCCTTTATCGGTTCCACGCGGGCCATGAAAAATAACTTCTGGCCATTGTTGTTGACAGTCTGCCCACCTCGTAACGTAAGCGGCTTTAAACTCCACCAACCTGTCTCGCTTGGCACCAACTGTGTTGTCAATTGAGCCTGTTTCAAAGCCACACGCGTTAACCAAGTAGTCGCATGTCATAAGGTAATCGATACCTTCACGTTCATAGCCAAGTTGCCAGTGTTCCCCCATCCAATCGGCTTGCTTAAACGTTGCTTGTGTGAAGACCGAAGCATTAGGAAGCGTATCTAGTGTTAAGTTGGCAATTGCAGCGAGGCGAAAAACACTCCAACCATATTCTTGAACTGCGACAACAGGATACTTTAGCGCTTCAAGATCAGCATGTTGAGCAAAAGGAATACACCACTCATCGAAGTTTGTAGGATGACTTGGTTGAGTACGTTGCGCGAGAGCTTCTAGCTCCGCTTTTGAATACAGTTTGTAGTATTCGCTTGGTTCGCCGAGCACTTTATTACTCTCATCTTTATCAACGAGCGTTTGATAAGCACTTTTCACAACCTCTAATCGCGGAATTAGTGTGGATGGGTCTCCACCATCGGAATGAGGAACCGCGATGATTGTCGGACGAATATTCAGTGAAAGCGGATACAGGCGAACAGTATCAATAGATTGTGCTAACAAGTCTAAGCATTGTCGCTCGGAAATCTCTCGATATAAATTACCACCAGCATGCAAATGACAAATGGGTGGACCATTTACTAGTGATACGCCCTTCTCTATTACGGAAACTTTAAAACCCAGCTCCGCAAAATGAATTGCTGCTGTTGCACCTGCTACACCGCCACCAACAACAGCGATATGCTTATCTTTATAACTTGGAAACTCAGACTTCATTGCTTCACTAAAAATTTTATAAGGAAAATTCTTTACTAACGGTGAATTCTACTCGTGTTTGGACTTGATTAAAATCACAAAAAGTTCATGGGTTTGCGAAATATCCAACAGCGCCTGTAAAGTGCATTAAAGTAGAAAAAATTTGCGAAAAAGTACTTGACGACATGGTTAAGAAGACACTTTTTTGTGTCTATGTGAATAAGAATTTCACTGTAAGACCCATGGCGCAAAGCCTGCAGAAACACCCCACTTTTTACCCCATTTAGTTATCCCAAAAGTTATCCACTGTTTTTGTGGATAACTAAAATAAAAGTGTCATGGAGTGTTCCAAACTTGATAACACTCGCTGCGATTAAGTGTTTACTGGCGTTAACAATCTTTTCAACAAACTCATCACTACAAGTGCCAACGTAACAAATGTTGCAAGCGGTAAAGCTATCCACAATTCGGGGTGAATTTGTGCATTGAGATCGAATCCATATGTCATGACTGCGGCCACACAAACTTCCGCAGCGAATACCGCAACACCACTAGCAATCAACGCCATAATTCCGTACTCGGCCCACAGGGTTGTGTTGATCCGTTTCTTACTTGAACCTAATGTGCGATACAAACGAATCTCTTGTTGGCGTTGGGACAAGCTTAACCTCAGTAGCGTAAAGATGAGCAGCAGACCAGCAACAACGCCTAAAAGAGCAAGGATGGTGATTGCTGATACGATTTGCTGAATCAAAGCCTGAATTTTCTCGCCCATAGTTCGGATATCTAAAACAGAGACCGTTGGGTGAGCACGTGACATTGACGTCAACAACGCTTCATTTCCTTCTTCAATCCTATAACTGATGAGGTAAGAACCAGGTAAATTAGCCATCACGTCAGATGAGAAAATAAAATAAAAGTTAGGCTTCATGTCACGCCATTCGACATAACGGATGGTATCTACTACTGTATCGTAATTCTGGCTGTTTATTACAAAGCGCAGCGTATCACCGAGTTTTATGCCTAAGTCATTTGCTACATCCGCTTCTACAGATACACTCCCTTTGTTTGTCCATTCACCCGAAAGCACATCATTATATTCTGGTAGGGTATCTCCCCATGTCAGGTTTAGCTCTCGACGTATCGCGTCAGAACCTTCTCCTTCGTAATCAATCTCTTTGACGTTTTGACCGTTAATCTCTGTTAGTCGTCCACGAATTATTGGATAAGCTTGTGACCGCGTAACTCCATTTTTATCTAGGGTTTCTAGGTAGTTATCGAGCTCATAATCACCAATGTTCAAAGCGAACACATTTGGCGCGTCTGCAGGTAAGGTTCTCTCCCAATCCGCGAGAATATCGCTGCGCACAAGCCAAATGATAGACAGCAACATCAAAGATAATGCCAAAGCACCAAACTGTAGGCCGCTGGTTACTGGCGTCCGGTTGATACGACTCAACGCAAGCTTCATTGCAGGATGGGTTGACACACGTGCAAACAGCTTTGTGAGTGTGACGCTAACTGCTGCGAGTACCACAAACAGTACCGCTATACCAGTGAGCACGATCCAAACTAAGGTGTTATCTGCATACAGTAAAAGCAGTGGAACAACGGGAACTAGAACAAGTAAACTTCGCTTCCAAGAACGTTGCGCTTTACCCTGCTGTAGCACTTCTAACGCGGGAGTTTTAATCAAGCCTAACAATGGTATACCGAGAGCAGGCACCGTAATCAAGACTGCTGAGATAAATGCCACCAACAATGGTGTGACGCCGTAACTAGGGAGTGGCTCGGGTAATAAGTCTTTGAGTGGAATGCGTAATAAATATTCCAGCCCGCTCCCTAACAATAGACCGACGACACTGGCACTAATGAGAAGGATTGTGACTTGAATAAATAACCACTTTTCAATCCATCGGCGGCTCGCACCAAGACTTTTCAACATCGCGATAGTTTGTGTCCGGCTGTTCACGTAATTTTGACAAGTAAGAACCAAGGTTGTCGCCGCCATAATGATGACAATTGCTACTGTCAACGACAGATACTGCGTCGTGCGTTCAAAAACCTCATTACTACGACTGGCAGTATCTTGCGTGCGCCAGCGATCGCTCGGAGAAAGCTGCGTATCATCTTGTAAGCTCTTTAGTGTTTTATCATCGGCTTGTAAAAATAGACGGTATTGAACTCGACTCCCAACTTGAATTGCTCCTGTTTTATCTACGTCACTTTGATGAATGTATGCAGAAGGCATTTGCTGAAATGGATTAAAGCTCAAGCCTGGTTCCATCAATACTGCGCCTGATACAGTAAACTCGGCATCGCCTATCGTGACACTGTCACCTGACTTTACGCTTAGTTGAGTCATAATCCGCTCATCAAGCCAGAGTTGGTTCTCTTTAACGCGACCGGCTGGATTATTTTCAAGAACGAGCTCTCCCATTAAAGGGTAATTATCATCCACCGCCCTTACAGAAATAAGCTGCATACCATTATCGCTAAATGCCATAGTGGCAAAGCGTGTCATCGTCGAACGTTCAAGGCTTTCAGTCGAGGCTAACAACGTGTCCGGAATGGGATTAGCAGACACAAACACCGCATCTGCCGTTAATGCATCCTTCCCTTGCTTGACGATCACCTGCTCCATTCGTTCTGCTAATGCAGAAAGCGCAAAGATACTCGCAATCACGAGAATAAGAGCAACGCTAATAGGCCAAAGGTTCCCCTGCCTTATTTCGCCGAAACTCCAACGTATCAAACTTTTATTCGGCGAGTGCTGTGTTGTACTGTTTTGCTCTGTGGATGTTGCTTCACTTGATGATACTGCAGACATTACATCTCCTCCTTAAGCTCACCCGCCTCCATACGATAAATACGGTCACATCGGCTTGCTAGATGACCATCGTGTGTTACTAAAATCAGAGTTGTCCCGTGCTGTTCATTAAGATCGAATAGCAGCTCAATCACTTTGTCTGCGGTTTGATGGTCAAGATTGCCGGTAGGCTCGTCTGCGAACAACAGCTCAGGCTGTGTCATAAATGCACGCGCTAGCGCAACTCGCTGTTGTTCACCACCAGATAACTGGCTTGGTAGATGATCGACACGTTTTTCCAATCCAACAGCAGCTAACAATTCCGCTGCTCTTGCTTCATCTTCGGCTTCACCACGTAAAAGACAAGGAAGCGTGACATTACGTAATGCACTCAAACTCGGGATTAACAGGAAACTTTGGAAAACGAAACCTAAAGAGTCAGCCCGAATTTTCGCACGTGCTTCATCGTCCAGTTTTGATAATTCATGACCTAATAAAGTAATTTCGCCTGATGTCGGCGTATCAAGACCAGCTAGCAACGTCATCAATGTTGACTTACCTGCACCGGAAGTTCCGACGATGGCGATTTTTTCTCCTTTTCGGATGTCAACATTTACGTCTTTGAGGATTGTTAATTGTTCTTGATTAGTAGAGACTTGTTTAGAAACCAAATTGGCTTGAACAATAGGTGCATTAAGTACAGGTGTTTGCATGATTCGTATACTTTCCTTAGTTCTATTTTTTTGTTTTTCCGCTACTGCACATGCGAGCGAAAAGCTACTTGTCTTGGGTGATAGCTTGAGTGCAGGCTATCAGATGCCGATCGAAGAGAGTTGGCCTAGCTTACTCCCTGATGCGTTGTCAGAACATGGTCAAGATGTAACAGTTATTAATGCCAGCATTTCTGGCGATACCACTGGCAATGGCTTAGCACGGTTACCTCAGTTGCTAACTCAGCATAGCCCTGACATGGTACTTATTGAGTTAGGTGCCAACGATGGCCTAAGAGGTTTCCCTCCTAAACTTATTACGTCGAATCTTTCAAAAATGATTACCATGATAAAAGATTCTGGTGCGGACGTTGTCATGATGCAAATTCGGGTTCCGCCTAATTATGGTAAGCGCTATAGCGATATGTTTTACGATATCTACCCTAAGCTTGCACAGCATCAACAAGTTGCCTTGATGCCATTCTTCTTAGAGCATGTTGTCACCAAACCAGAATGGATGATGGATGATGGCCTTCACCCAAAACCAGATGCACAACCTTGGATCGCTGATTTCGTTGCTCAAGAATTAATTAAACATCTCTAATTTTAATGGTCTAGCTCAATAAGTTTTACGTAACTTTACGTTAATCTATTTTCAATTCCACTCATCGAGGATAGATAACAACATGCGAATAGAACCGTTAATTCAAGGTGTTGTTGCTCGCTCTGCGCACCCCAAAGGGTGTCATGCATCTATTAAAGAGCAAATTGAATACGTAAAGCACGCCCCACAGATCAAAAAAGGCCCAAAACGGGTTTTGATTATTGGTGCCTCCTCTGGTTTCGGCCTAGCGGCACGAATAGCCCTAACGTTCGGTGGCGCTAACGCCGATACCATTGGCGTCTCATTTGAGCGTGGCCCTTCAGAGAAAGGGGTTGGGAGTGCGGGTTGGTATAACAACGTCTTTTTTAAGCAAGAAGCAAATCAAGCCGGGCGTACCGCAATAAATATTGTTGGCGATGCATTCTCTGGTTCGGTGCGCAATCAAGTGATTGAAGCCATTGAAACGTACTTTGAGGGTGAAGTTGACTTAGTCATCTATAGCTTGGCAACCGGTGTTCGACCTAAACCTGAATCTGATGAGTTTTGGCGCAGTGTCATTAAACCTATTGGTGAACCTGTCACTGGCGCTTCTATCATGCTGGAGAACGATAAGTGGATAGAAACCACCTTAACGCCTGCAACAGAAGAGGAAGCCAATGCCACCATTAAAGTAATGGGCGGCGAAGACTGGGAAAGCTGGATTGACACACTCATCAATAACGACTCTATCGCAAACGGCTGCAAAACCATCGCCTTTTCTTACATGGGCCCTGACATTACGCACCCAATTTATCTCGATGGTACGTTAGGTCGAGCGAAAATCGATTTACACCAAACCAGTCATTCATTAAACCTCAAACTCGCCAACTTTGACGGCGGTGCTTACGCAACCGTGTGTAAGGCGTTGGTGACGAAAGCCAGTGTATTCATCCCTGCTCTAAGCCCTTACCTGTTAGCGCTTTATCGAGTGATGAAGGAAAAAGGTACTCACGAACGCTGTATTGAACAAATGCAGCGGCTGTTTACTACGAAGTTATACGATCAAGAGAAAGTGCCAGTTGATGGCGAACGCTTGATTCGAATAGATGACTTGGAACTTGAACCGCAAGTTCAACAAGAAGTCCACGCTCTTTTAGAACAAATGAATGCTGATAACTTTAAAGAGATTGGTGATTACCAAGGTTTCAAAGATGAATTTATGAAGCTCAATGGCTTTAACTTTAAAGATGTCGACTATTCGCAAGATATTTCTATTGAATCGTTAATGTCGCTTAAGCCTTGATGCTTGTTATCTGTTTCAAGGATGAGATATGTGACAACTATTCCTAGTCCTGAACACTTTTCAGGACTTTTTTTTGTTTCGAGCCCTAGCCACCCTATACTTAATTAAAAAGCGAGAACAAAATAGAGCAGTCTGCATTTTTAAATTCACAGGAAGTGAAACCACGTAAAGGATGACCTATATGGGGAGATTGCAAACATTAGACTACGAAATCCCTGAGTCTATGCGAAGAAGTTGGCAAGAAATCGTCAACTTACTGGCTCAAATAACACACGTACCCACCACATTAATTATGCGTATCCATCCGGATCGCATAGAAGTAAATACATCTAGCGAAACTCTAGGTAATCCTTATCGTACTGGCGATGCAGAGCAGCTTGGTAACGGTTTGTATTGCGAGCAAGTTATAGAACAGAAAGGCGAGCTTGTAATCCCCAATGCGCTTGAAGATGAAGAATGGCAAAATAACCCAGACATCAAACTAGGCATGATTTCTTATTGCGGCTTACCGCTATTCTGGCCAAATGGGGAGTCATTTGGAACAATCTGTATGCTTGACTCTGAGAGAAACGAGTACAACGATAGTTACCGTCAGTTGCTTGAAACTTTCAAAGATTCAATCGAAGCACAGCTTTCAGTTGTGTACCAACAACATAAACTTCAGCGACTTAACACCGAGCTAAAGAGTCGAATTGAAAATCGTACCACGGATTTAGCCCAGTTAAGTTACTCCTTAACACAAGAAATTGATCGCCGTAAAGCCGCGGAAAAACAAGTGAGCTACCAAAAAACACATGATCAGGGAACTGGATTTCTAAATCGTTCTGCACTTGAGAACATTGTCCAATACACCTTACAGTCCCTTGATAGTGATCAGCAATCGCTTGTGGTCATCAACATTGGTTTTAGTAACGCTCGCAGTATTCAGACCAGGCACGGGTTCGAGGTCTTTGACAACATTTTAAAAGAATTTCACTCCAGATTAACCAGACACGGTGCTAGCGGATTTATCACTGGTAGACCAAGTTCGAATGACATGGTTTTATTGATTTGGGGAGAGGATATTGAAGCTCGGTTAAATCAACTATTAGATGATATCACTAAAATTAGCGTAGATGGATTTGTCTTCAACAAAACAGAAATACATTTGCACACGTATATCGGTATAGTTCAAGCTTACAAAGATTGCAGCAATGCTAAGCGTATCCTTCAACATGCATGTTACGCGATGCTTCTATGTAAAGAATCCGGCGAACCTTTTAGTTATTTTAGAGAAAATCATTCGGCGGATCTCAATAGTCACAATGAACTGGAAAGTTACCTTTTACAAGCAGTGCGTAACGACGATTTAGTGTTGTACTTTCAACCTCAAGTAGACTCCAAAACACGTAAATGGATTGGCGCAGAAGCCTTGCTTCGTTGGAGACATCCAATACTTGGCGACGTTTCCAACGAAGCATTGATACATATGGCCGAACAAAACGGGCTTATCTTTGAAGTTGGCTCTTTTGTTCTGCGTACCGCGATAGACAAAGCGAAACAATGGTCTGAGTTAATCGATAACTTCAAAATTGCCGTCAACGTTTCTCCCATTCAATTACAAAACGTAAATTTTGCAGAACAAGTGCAACACCTACTCGACACTTTCCATTTGCCAGCACACTTTCTCGAACTCGAAGTAACCGAGAGCGCTCTAATTGCTGATGAAATAGTAGCACGCACAACGTTAAATAAGTTGCATAAACTAGGTGTGACATTGTCACTTGATGATTTTGGTACAGGATATGCTTCGTTCAGCTATTTAAAGAAATATCCGTTTGATGCCATCAAAATTGATAAAAGCTTCGTCCAGCAAATGGAAAAGTCAGATGATGATCGCGAGATCATTTGTTCAATCATACACATTGCAAAAAAACTGGAACTCCAAGTAGTGATCGAGGGCATTGAATCCCACCAACAAGAGCAGTTTCTTATTGGTGAGGGTTGTGATATCGGACAAGGTTTTCTTTATGGTAAACCTATGCCTTGTAATGAATTTGAGCAAAGTTTGTTTAATCAGCGCCTTTCTGGCGGGCAATACGCCTACTCTTCCTAAGCATTCTCTTTACTATGAGGGCGGTGGTTTCTATAATCGCCGCCCGCTTCTATTAAAAGGCCAATATCTTCATGGATCAGTTGACTGCCACGCTTAAGAAAATTGAAAAGCAGAACTACCGAGCTTATCAGCAAATCAAAGGTCAATACGACTTCACTGATTTCACTTTGTTTATCGATCATGTACAGGGTGACCCTTATGCATCGGCGTCACGTTTTCGTGCGACTCGCGCATGGTCTTTGACTGGTCTTGAGTGGCTAAGAGACGAGTCTCCTGCATTTCAAAGAGCGGCACGTGATTTTATTGCGCGTAGTTTTGAACAGTTTGCTAAACAAGAAAACTCAGTATCAATTTCACTGACAGGCCAAACTGTACTGGATAGCACCGCGGTGTTGTTTACTGAAGAAGGTATTGAACTGCGTTTTCGAGTTAACTTACCAGCCGAAGGTCGTTCAGTATTGGGGAAAAAAGCCAACAACATACTGACTTTCCACCTGCCTAAGTTTATCCGTCGAGCAACTTTAGAGCGTGAACTCGACAAAGCCGCTTTAATTAAGCACTGCCAAGTTGTTGAAGACCAAGATGCCCTACGAGAACAGTTAGAGGCCAATAACTTAGTCGCGTTTATCGCAAACGGCAGTATTCTTCCTCGAATTGCAGGTAATTGCGACCTTCCAATGAAAGAAGCCGTTGAGTTTAAAGCCCCTGAATCTCTACAAGTCACTTTACATGCGCCAAACAAGGGCCATGTCACAGGATTAGGAATTCCAAAAGGTATCACACTGATTGTAGGTGGTGGCTTCCACGGTAAATCTACCTTATTAAATGCAATAGAGCGTTCAATTTACGATCATATTCCAGGAGATGGTCGCGAATACATTGTTGCCGATAACAAGGCTATGAAGATTCGTGCCGAAGATGGCCGATGCGTACACCACTTGAACCTATCAAACTACATCAACCATTTACCGATGGGTAAAGATACGGCGGACTTTTCTACTCAAGACGCATCAGGCTCAACGTCGCAAGCCGCTTGGCTTCAAGAGTCTATTGAAGCGGGTGCAAGCACATTATTGATTGATGAAGATACTTCTGCTACCAACTTCATGATTAGAGATGAGCGTATGCAGGCATTGGTGGCAAAAGGTGATGAGCCAATTACTCCTCTCGTCGACCGCATTGGTCAATTACGAGATGATCTTGATATCTCTACCATTATCGTTATGGGTGGGTCGGGCGACTACTTAGACGTTGCCGATACCGTCATTCAAATGCACGACTACCAAGCCGTTGATGTGACTGAAAAAGCGAAAGAAGTTATCGCTCAGCACCCTACTCAACGCCATAACGAGTCAGAAGAACGTTTACAGACCTTCCCACCTCGAGCACTGAACCGCGTTGCGTTGATGAATATTCTGACTGACGGCAAGTTCCGTGTGAATGCGAAAGGCAAAGAGTCACTTCGATTTGGTAAAGAGTTTACTGATCTTAGCGCTTTGGAACAGATAGAGTCAGCCGATGAAGTCAACACAATTGGCTGGTTATGGTTCCAAATTGCTCAACTTCCAGGTTGGTGTAATCATCCGGCGAAGGAGATTGAAGAAATGCTGTCTGGTGAGTGGCATGCCGCTCTTCCTAAGCAAGGCGACTTAGCCAAACCACGCACACTAGACGTTATGGCTGCCCTCAACCGCATGCGAAAATCTCAGTTTAAGTCATCATGCTAGTTTTGATACGCTGACAGAGACAGTTCAATCAAAAGGCAGCTATAGTTAGCTGCCTTCCTTTATCTTTATTCTTAGCGAATCATTCGTTTCTCAGTACATTCCACGCTTCACAAAGAACTCTAAATCTTTCTGCATCGCCATTTTCTCGATCAGGATGCCAACGAAGCGCGAGTTTTCGCCATTGTTTTCTAATTTCCGCAGGCGTAGCGTCAGTGTTAAGTTCAAATAGTGACAGTGCCTTTGTCTTATCTACGCTGGCTACTGACGAACCACCGATGAACTTTTGATAAGTTGTCCAAAATTCATTCAACAGTCGACGCACTTCATCTTCGTCCGCTTCGTAATTGCGCCAATCTAAGTAATACTCACGCAAAGGATCATGAATATCGATCTTATGCCTCAAAGCTTCCATCGAAGACATGAGCTGAATATCCATGGCTTCGACTTGAAGCCAGCTATCCGGATACAGAGTGTCTTGCAGTTGATATAATGCATTCATGATCAGGAAATTTCTTTTGAATAAATCCTTATCGGGAGAGTCGTCCAGCTTTGAAATATAACCTTGTTCACCCAACGAGCTTGCCAAGGTGTGCACTTTCCAATTAGAGGGCTGTTTTCTCAGAATTTCTAACATTGGCCAAAGCAGCGGATTTTCTATTGCATGAGGCTCAATACTATTGACAGTACGTTGTCCTTCCATTCATCCTCTCTGACACGAGTTTAGGGCCCCATTCACGGCACAAAAAACATAGTTTCCACTTTGTAGCATAAATGCAAAAAGGCCGATAGTCATTCACCATCGGCCTTTGTAAGGAGATCACGTAAAGGTTAAATAACCCCTAGCTCACGTAAACGTTCCATAAGGTAGCTATGTGCAGTGTAGCGCTCAGATAACACCACTTCCGGCTTTGGATGCAGGAACAACGGTAATGAGATACGTGACTTTTCTTGACGGCCACCCGTAGGGTTGATTACACGGTGAGTCGTTGAAGGGAAATAACCACCTGACGCTTCTTGAAGCATATCACCAATGTTGATGATTAAGTTCCCGAAGTCACATGGTACATCGATCCAATCACCCTCTTTACTCTTTACTTGCAGTCCAGGTTCATTAGCAGCAGGCAAAACCGTTAACAGGTTAATGTCTTCATGCGCAGCAGCACGAATAGCGCCTGGCTCTTCTTCGCCTGTCATCGGTGGGTAGTGAAGCACGCGTAGTAATGTTTTGTCACTGTTATTGATCATTTCTGACAACGCGATAGAGAACTTCTCTTGAACGTCCTTAGGTGCGTACGCTTCAACCCAGCCTAATAGCTCTTGAGCAAATGCATTGGCACGCTCGTAGTACTCTAAGATTTCAGCTTTAAGCTGCTCTGGGATCTGACCCCAAGGGTAAACATGAAAGTACTCTTTGATGTCTTTCACTTTGTGCCCTTTCGCCACTTCAGACACAGAAGGTGGGAAGTAGCCATCTTGGGTGTCTACGTTAAAGTGAAAATCATTCTTTTGTTCTGAACAGAAAAACTCATGCCAGTTTTTGTAAATTGACTCTACAAGCTCTTGTGGAATCGGGTGGTTTTTCAACACACCGAACCCCGTTTCGCGTAGAGAGGTAACGAACTGTTGAGCAGCATCGTCAGCAAGATAATCGACAGTTTCCAGTTTCATGGCTTTACTTCTTTTTTATTAGACTGAATCATGGATTCTATGGATGGGCATGTTGTAAATCAAACTTTAATGAAAAGTGCACGCGCAAACGTTTTAATGTTGAGCAGTTTGCCAATAAATCAACATTTTCAGTGATCAAAAAAACTATTAAAATACCAATTGCACACCGTTCAATTAAGTGCAATCATTAACACAATCTATGGAGTCCCATTGTAAGATAAATTGAAGGATCAAGTAACTCTATGAAAAGCACCTCAACACTCTTAGGATTAACGATTTTTTATGCCATCGTGTTTTTATTTTCTGCGTTGGAACCTAACTCACGTGCAGTTTGGTTTGCGGAGATTATCCCGGCGATTGGTATTCTTGTTGCTATTTGGGCGATTTCGATTCGCTATCAGTTCAGTAATACGGCTTACTTTTTAATGTTCATCTGGCTCTGTTTGCACACTATCGGTGCGAAATATACGTTCTCCGAAGTGCCGTTTGACTGGTTTAACGACATGATTGGTTCAGAGCGAAATAATTTTGATCGCGTTGCGCACTTTTCAATTGGCCTTTACGCATATCCGATCGCTGAATACTTGATAAACAAAAAACGGTTCAACAAAGCGTTCTCTTGCTGGTTTGCTTTGTTTGCTATCATGTCACTTGCTGCTGGCTATGAGATTATCGAATGGTGGTATGCGGAGTTGGCTGGTGGCGATGAGGGAATTGCCTTTCTGGGCTCGCAAGGTGACATATGGGACGCCCAGAAAGATATGTTGTGCGATACCGTTGGTGCAGTGTTGTCTTTATTCTTAATGTCGGCTCAACGTCGATTCTCTCAACCATTCTAAATAAGGGTTAAACCCATCAACAAGTGGAACCTGTACGATTTGAGCGACCTCGTATTCGTGCAGGTTTTCTATTTTCTCTTCCACCAATTCATAGAGCTCTCGACGAGTTTTGATCACCAGCAACCATTCGTTGTCAGTACAAATCTCCCCTTTCCACACATAGTGACTTTCAATAGGCATTGTTTGAATACACGCGGCTAATTGTGCATCTAGCAAACCTTTAATGATCTGATCTCGATTTTTTTCGTTGCTGGTTGTGCTTAACACCATGCAGTAGTCATGTTTTATACTCATTTTCTAGCCCTTCATTATTTCATTGTCACTTTGCTGCCAATCATTTTGTAAGCAGGCGTTCCTCTCACTAGGGTATCTCTTGCAAATTCTTGCCCGCAACTGGGACAGATGCATGGGGTTTGTGTGAAATCGTCAACAATGCGTTCTTTGAAGCACTTGACCAGTGCGCCTTTTCCGCCTTTACGGTACTTGAATAGTTGAGTTTTACACTTTGAGCAATAGATATCGACGGTTTTCGTCGGCTGCTTCTTATTCGGTTTCGCCATGGTTACTTTCTATATCCGGTTTGACCCATACATTATTAAAATCAAACCAACCTAAGGCATTACACTTTGCATTTTGTAACGCACCGCTGTGGTCTTTATTCACGCCTAGCCAACAGTGAAACATAGGAATCACCTGACAGCTTTTTACTAACTGTCGTCCTAGCTCACGCGCAGGAAAGTCTGTGTGCATCCCAGCACGCCATTGATCGACAAGTTTAGCCCATTCACTAAAATCGTAACCTGAACTGAACTTCTCAATATCACTGTAATCCAGGAGCCAGCCCGCCAACGCGTCATTTCGGTTCGTTGCAATGCCCATAGCTTTCACCCAGATATCCACTTCCTCCGGTGCGGGCGGTTGAGAATCATAACGAATAAACTCAACCTCTATACCGTGCGGTTTTAAGAGTGTCTTGATGGCCTTGGCAACTACTGGAAACATCGGATGCTTTTTCTGATACGCTACGGAAATTACCTTATTAGCCTGTGGTACGCTGCCCGCTTCTGCTGGCCTAAGATCAATCCAACCGGGCTTAAGGCCAAAGGCTTGCAATACTCCCAGTTCCATCACTTTATCTTGTGGGACATGCGCGTAAATCTGGTGACTGTTGAGGGTTTGCGAGAGGAACTCTGCCCAACGTGGATCTTTTGCAATCCCAGTGTTTTTGTTTAGTAATAGGAATGTACAGCCAGGGTCCAGCTCGACTTCATCGGATGAACCTTGTTTATCCATCTTCGGCTTTGACAGGCTTGGATAAACCATTGAAGAATAGGCTTCATCGATTACCCACACCTCCACTTGGTCAAGTAAAGGGCGAAAACCAAAGTAGCCATCAAAAGCAGTCAAAATAAGACGCTTATCATCATTCATTTTAACTTGGAACGGCCCTGTCCCTATCGGTTGTCTATCAAAGCTTTCAGAACGCAAAGCACTCGGTAGCAAAATTTTTGCTTGCGACTCACTCAGAGCCAGAGGCAGGTAGCGATCAGGACGGACGAGCTCAATATCAACGGTCCACTCTTGTGGTGAAGACACCCGCTTTATGTGAGAAAACAAGTTCAAGCCATTTAACGCAAGCACACTTTCAAGAACACAACTGGTTGTTAACGGTTCACCATTATGAAAGCGTACTCCACGACGAAGATAAAAACGCCAATGAGTATCAGAAATTGCTTCCCACGTGTGGGCTAAATCTGGTTGAAGTTGTTCATTTTCATCAAGGCGAGTGAGTCCGCTAAAAATTTGTCTGGCGATGTGCTGTTCAGAACGCCGCATCGGTTTCTGCGGGTTTAACATCGACAATGGTCGATAATAAGGCAAACGCACGACCTGCTCGCCCTGTCGATGCTGAAGCCCTAAATAACCTTGGATAACCTGCGTCAATCGTGCCGCATCGTTATCAAGCGCATCTAGAGCCTGACCGATTTTCCCTTCATCGAGATAACGCCTGGCGAGGTTTTCGCTGACATCGCTTCGATTACGTTTAAAAACGAGTTTCGAAAGTTTTCCTCGACCCGCTGCCGGATGCCACTCAATCCAGCCCTCTTCTTCAAGTTTATTTAGAACAATACGAGCATTACGACGTGTACAAAACAACGCTTCGGTGATGTCTTCGAGCTGAACGTCCGTATCGTGACCGGAAAATTTTTCAAACAGTGTTTCGAACTGAACACGTAAACGAGGGCTACTCATAAAGAGGAAATTCTTATCTTGTTGTCGATAAGCTAAGTTTCCTCATTTTTACCAAAAAGTGCAAACATCACACTATAAATTATTGAATATCGATACCAATTTCTCGCGAAAGTTCAGCCAGTTGTTCCTCGTTGTCCAGCTTGATAGACCATTTGCACTCTGCTCCATGAGATAAAACAACGTTCGCTCCTCTACCCAGCAACTGAATTGCATCGGTTTGCGCTTGCAAGGTTACCATTGCACTACCGGAGAGCTTAATCACTATTTCACGCTGGGTTGCAATGATTTTTCCTAATGAAAACTCAATCACCATCTTAGTTTATACCGACTTTGTTTTGTGTTGTTTCACAGCGATGGTCAAGCGACTGGTACACACTAAACGGCCTCGCTCATCAGTGATATCGATTTGCCACACTTGCGTTGAAATACCCAGATGAAGCGGTTTTGCCGTACCAATCACATGACCACTTCGCATGGCTCGCACATGGTTCGCGTTAATATCTAAACCGACGCAGTAGCTGCCCTCATCGACAGAGAAGTTTGCAGCCAATGAGCCTAATGTTTCTGCGAGCACGACTGATGCACCACCGTGAAGCATTCCTAAAGGTTGATGAGTAAAGCTGCATACGGGCATGGTTGCTGTAAGGGAGTCGTCAGTGAAATCTGTATATTTAATTTGTAGGTGCTCGATCAGGGTATTTTTTGACGTGGCATTCAGAATCTCTATGCTTACGGGCTTTTTCCATATACTCATTGTTTTACTCTTAGTTTCACAAACTGGTTTGTTAGGTTGTAACGACGTGCTAGGAAGCTAGCATAGACGCTACTTGGGCATAACTTCAAGACGTAACATCTCACCCTCTTTATTAATCAGATGAATAACTTGATCCATGCATCATGTTACTATTTGGGTATATACTATTGCTTCAAAACAAAAAATTAAATGGAGCCTGTTATGAAGGTATGGATGAAAGCCTCTGCTCTTTTAACTATCGCGGGTTTAACAGCGTGTAGCGCATCACCGACGGGTCGCAACCAGATCCTGATGTTTTCAGATCAGGAAATGTCATCGCTTGGCGCTAAATCTTTCGAACAAATGAAGAAAGATATCCCAATCAGCAAAGATCGCAAAACGAATGCCTACGTTCAATGCGTTGCCAAACACATCACTGACACCATTCCCGCTCAATCTGGATTTAAAGACTGGGAAGTCGTTGTTTTTGATAGTGAACAAGTCAATGCGTTTGCTCTACCAGGTAGGAAGATCGGCGTGTATACCGGGCTTTTAGATGTCGCGAAAAACCAAGATCAGTTGGCAACAGTTATTGGTCACGAAGTCGCTCACGTCCTCGCTGACCACAGTAATGAACGTCTTTCACAAAGTCAGTTAGCAAATGCCGGGTTGTCTCTAGCAAACGTTGCCATTGGAGCTTCCGAGTACAAACAGTATCAACAAATGACGATGGCGGCACTTGGTGTCGGTGTCCAATACGGTGTTATTTTGCCATACGGTCGTACTCAGGAATCTGAGGCTGATATTGTCGGGCTGGAATTCATGGCAAAAGCAGGTTTCGACCCACGTCAAAGTGTCGATTTATGGAAAAATATGAGTGCTGCATCAGGTGGTTCTCAACCACCTGAATTCTTCTCAACCCACCCATCGCACAGTACGCGCATTAAAGATTTACAAGCAACCATAAATAAGCTGCCTGCGTATAACGCGAAAGCACCAAGATGTGGCTAATTCATTGCTACTATCGTCTACTACTTAAGCTTGCCAAATAAAAAAGCTCCCTAGGGAGCTTTTAATGATTCTAATCAAGTGCCCAATATCTGTAGCGGCAAACTTAACAAACTATCTCCGAGAGTGGCAAAATACCAGATGATAGAAACAAAACCTCCGACAGAGACCAAGTACCAAGCCAGTGAGAATAGCTGCCCATAACGGGTTAATGGCAATAAATGGCTTTGATGTCGAGCTCTCCATTCCATCACCACTTCCAACATTCCCATTAACAATAAAAACCCTAGCAACGTCAGACCGAAATAGTAACTGATAAAAATGCCTAATAAAGCGGTCGCAATACTGCCAACTAACCCGACCCAAGTATTCATTGAAAAGGTAATACTTTTGAGCACATGGCCACCATCTAATGGTAAAATAGGCAGCAGATTAAATAGGTTTAGCAAGGCGTTAAACACAGCAAGCCCAGCGAAGATCACCTCACCAGTCATCCAATAAAGCAAAGTAAAAACAATACTAAGTACTAAACCGAAAAATGGTCCCATGATTGAGATAACCACATCCTGCCAGCGCGTGTTTATCTTTTCGTCACTTAGCGCCAAACCACCTAGGAATGGAATCAAATAGATTCCTTTGGTCTTCATTCCAAAATACTTCATCGCTCTAATGTGACCATATTCATGAAAAACCAAACAAGCGATCAACGCTAGCGCGAACTCGATGGAAAATAGCCAAGAATATGCAGCGAGACTTGCAGACGCTAACGCCACTTTAATAACTTTCGCACTTTTAAGTGCTTTCACCCCAAGAGATACGAGGCCTATTACACTTAAACGCTTTTCGGATGGTGGCGTAACTTCTGGCACTTGGCGCTCGATGTCTTTTTCATTTCGACAACCTTCATTGACGAGCTCACCGTTAATTGTGACCTTGTAACTCATTTCAAACGGTTGCCATGTTAAAGAACACTCTAAATGACAGTTCAGGATTTCCTCACCCGCAGAGAGCCTAAACTGGTGTAGACAAGTCTCTGCGGTATTGTCACTGGCATCGATTTGAGACACCAACGTATTATCCCAATATAACTGCTGCCACCCAGCCATCGATCCTTCGAGCCTTAGCGAACGACCTAAAAATTCAACATTCAGTAATTCCAATGCGGTTCCTATTGCGTCTATTGAATAACTACATAGCGAGCGCGAATTATGCCTGTGAAGTGAAGAAACAGCAAAGCGAGCTATCTCTTGATTTGATCGTTATTTAACTATAAAGCTCGCAAAACAATTCTGGTCGTACCATTCTCTTCAAAAATATAAAGATAATACATGCCCTTACAAGCCATCGTTTGACCTATGCATCATATTTAAAACGCAAAATACGCTCAAACTTTGACAAGTTATTAAACATACAATTAACATTACATTTACATCATCGTTGTATTTCGCGTATTAACAATTGGTGTAAGTACCACACAACAATTACAAGGACTTCGGTCCAGCATTATGACACCCTAGGAGGGTCAAGGATGAACAAGAAGCACTGCTCTCTGCTTACAATTTCAATATTGTTTGCGTGTAATGCCCACTCAGCGGGCTTCCAGGTAGCTGAACATTCGGCATCTGGTCTTGGTCGAGCATTTTCAGGTGAAGGGGCTGTCGCAGATAATGCCAGCGTCCTTGCTCGTAACCCTGCAGCAATGACACTTTTCAAAGAAGCTCAATTTTCGGGCGCGTTATCTATCATCGACCCTGAAGTCGATGTGTACGACACTGTAAACAATGAACACGCGAAAGATGTCGCTCCTTTACAGATCGTGCCAGCAGGTTATTACATCAGCCCTATCAATGATAACTGGGCTTGGGGTATCGGTATGTTCACAACATACGGTGTTGCTACCGACTATCCAAATGATATTTCCGCAGGTGATATGGCGGGTGACACTTCCCTACTTTCAGTAAACATCAACCCTAATGTCGCTTACCGTATCAACGAGTCTTTCAGTGTCGGTGGTGGTATCAACCTCGTATACGCTGAAGCAGAGCTGACTCGTCACAAAGGCGCACTCGCCGGTATTTTAGGTGGTAATAAGTCCGATAACCTTGTCGGCATGGAAGGCGAAACTTTCGCTTGGGGTTGGAATGTCGGCGCTTTATTTGAGCTAAATGAAAACAACCGTTTTGGCTTTGGCTACCGCTCTAAGGTTGATCTAGATTTTGATGACGGTGAGTTTAGTAGTTACGACTCTGGTCGAGCTTCATCACCAAAAGTGGATGGCCGTTTAAAAATCTCTCTTCCTTCAATTATCGAATTATCGGCTTTCCATCAATTGAATGAACAATGGGCTGTACATTACGGCTGGCAACAAACCGACTGGAGCACATTTAAAGAACTAAAAGCGACCAGTAACGAATGTAATGACGGAGTATGTTTCTTTAAACCTGAGAAATATGAAGACAACAATCGCTACTCCATTGGTGCAACTTACATACTTAATACAGACTGGACATTCCGTGCAGGCTTTGCGTACGACGAACAAGCAGGTGAAGCGACATTGAGTATCCCTGACAGTGACCGTTTTTGGTACAGCGCGGGCCTAACTTACGCAATGAGTGAGAATTTAACTTTCGATGCAGGCTTTGCACTTGTTAAGAGTAAATCAGGCTCTTTCACTGAGACAAATGCTCTGGGTGAAGAGATTAAGTTTGACTCAGAAGGTACTGCTTACATCAGCGCGGTACAGATGAACTACACCTTCAAATAATGGGATTACGGAGTAAACCAATGAAACACACGTTTAAATTATCAATGCTTTGTTCTGCAATCCTTCTTGCTGGTTGTGGTGATGATACCTCCAGCTCTGGTACTTCCGACAAAGTTCAATTTGAAGATGAAGTCCAAGCATTGCTTGATCGCGAAACATCCATCAGTTTTACGCTTCAAGGAGCGAACGCAGATGTACCGGCACCGTCTTACTTATTAATGGACACAAGCGATGGTACGCTTGGTCTGCCAACTGATGGCGATGATGCTTTAACCAACCCTAGAGCCTCGATGAATACGATGGATGGATGGTCAACGTCTATGCCAATCGTTCTGAACTTTAAAGGCGATGGTTTTGCAACGGGCATGTTGCCGTCTGGTGTTAAAGTCATCAAGATTAACCAACGCTTAACCGAGTGGGACGGTAAATCTAACCCAATCGAAGAGGTACTCGTTCAGAATCAGGACTACGTAGTTCAAGCAAAAGGTAACTCTCTATACGTCCAGTTCTTGGCTGCACTTGATGAGTCAAGCGAGTACATTTTTGCGGTTACACAAGATGTTACTGACGTGAATGGTGAGCCAATTGGTACATCAGCAAGTTATGCGACTGGTAAATCGAAAGAAATCGTTTATGAAACTGGCGACCTTGCTTCTGTTCAAGCAGTCACTCAGGCGGTTGAAGGCATTTTTGGTATCGCCAAAGTAAACCCTAACGACATCGTTTACTCCTCATGGTTCAGTACCCAGTCTGTAGGTGATACGTTAGCGGCAGTCAAAGGAGTAACCGCTACTGGTTTTTCTACCGGCGCAAACACACTAAATACCGTTTACAAAAATGACTCAAACGAAGGTTCAGTTGACTTATCAACGGCCTACACAATAACGCTCGGTGAAACCCAAGACTTTAGCACTGCGCTAGACTCTGACGATGACTTTAGTAAATACATTAGCGATCAAGACGCAGCTAAAACGGCAATTAAAGGCCTTTACATGCAATCAGGTGCCGATGTAAGCGTGACACAAGGTGTGGTAAGACTGCCTCATTACCTGGAAAAAGGCGCAAGCTGGAACATGCAACCAATGGTATCTGCGATGCCAAGCCTAGCGAAGCTAAGCGCAGCATTAGCGGATCCGAACGAGCAAGCAAACATGGTTCAGCAGCTATCAACAGGCGTTTTTGCAAATGATCCTGTTGATGTGACAAAGCTTGCTACAGATCCTACAGAGCAGCTAAAACTTGTTGGAGCTAAGCTTACTCTTATCGATGGTACCCAGCTTGATAGTGAGCGTATCATAACTCGCTACTCGCCTGTTCCCGTAGTGAAATCGGTTGAAGATGTCGAAGTACTGGTCTTCACACCTAAATCTGGCGTCGCGACAGACGTTGTGATTTATCAACACGGCATCACCTCAGCGAAAGAGAATGCGTACGCGTTCGCGTTCAATATGGTAAAAGCAGGTGTGGCAGTTATCGCTATTGACTTACCTATTCATGGTACGCGCAGCTTAGATGAACAACGTTCCGCAAATGCGAATGTACTGGCTTATCTAAATCTTTCCAACTTAGCCGTTGCGCGTGACAACCTACGTCAAAGTGTTCTGGATGTGTTAGGTTTGCGCGCTAGCTTGGTAGTATCTGCTCAAGGCGGTCTTTTAGCTGGAGGTCCTCTGCAAGGCTTCAACCCAATGACGGGTTCAAAGGTCAAAATGCTAGGTCATTCACTTGGCGGTATTGTAGCTACATCTGCCGTCGCAGCAGCAAACAATACATTGGGCAGCCCTACTGCCGATGCGCTGTACACCTTTAGTTCTGCATCAGTACAGAACTCTGGTGGACAAATTGGTAATTTGTTACTGGGTTCAGACAATTACGGCCCTCAGATCAAACATAACCTCGCTTATGCAGCATCAAAAGACTATGCGACTTACGCTGATGCATCATGTGCGGATCTAGAAGATAAAACATGTTACGAAGCATTTGAGGCTGCGGCAACGGAAGCTCAAGTAGCAGCGCTAGAAGCAGGTTTCTCACAATTTATCTATGCAGCACAGACTACACTAGACACTGTCGATCCGTTCACAAACGCTTCAGATTTAGTGGCATCTGGTTCGCTAACGACACCATTCTTTATGACAGAAGTGGATGGCGATAGCACAGTACCAAACAGCGTTCCAAATGCACCATTCGCGGGTACTGAACCGCTTGCTAATAAGCTAGGGTTGAAGACTGTGAACAGTACGGACACTGATGTGAATGCAACTGCGAGCTTTGTACAGTTTAATGCTACTGCATCGCACAGTACTTTTGCTTCGCCAAATGGCACTCTGTCTGATATTGATCATCATGTAGAGATGCAGATGGAAAACACTGACTTCTTAATGGATGACACACTAACAGGTGTCACTAACACTTCTGTTTTGAAGTAATCGCAACACCCTTCCTACCAAAGCCCAGTTTCTACTGGGCTTTTTCATTTCAATTCTATTCAAACCCACTCATATTTCCTCTGCTATAGTTAAATCGATGTCTTTGCCTAACTCACTTGTTTAAAAGGAAAACTCTATGCGCGTATTGACTGTTATTGCCACTGTATTACTTCTTTCTGCATGCGGAAGTAGCCAATATCTGATGTCGACAAATGAAGGGAAAATTATTACCTCTTACGGTAAACCAGACCTGAACGAGGAAACGGGTATGTACGAGTATGAAGACATGGATGGTAAAGAAATGAGTATTTCAAAAGAGCAAATTGTCCAGATTGTCGAACGTTAACGACAGGCCCTCTGTAAATTAGAGGGCTATGTTCTAGCCACCCTCTCTCTACATTTACCTCTTTTAGGCTTGTAATCGTTGTAGAAATTGACACAACTAATTCATAAGCCAAAACAATTAATAGTGTCTTTTATACTTCCGTATTATTTATTTAGCGAATATTTTACATCTTCACCTTAATCAGGTTGGAGTATTGTAAAATCTAGTCTTTAATTCGCTAACACCCTTTTATTTCTCAGGATAAAGTGGATAATACCGCCACAAAATAACATTACTAAGGTGAGTCCTTATGTCTATTGAAGCTACTCTGCTTGCGCGCTGCGAGTCAAAATGTGAACTGTGTTCTTCTGAATCTCAACTAACTGCATACGCTGTCCCACCTCACGGTAATGTGACGGTTGATACTGCCATCATGGTTTGTGATAAGTGTCTGGGTGAGATCGATGAGCCAAAAGACATTAACCACTGGCGTTGTCTAAACGAAAGCATGTGGAGCCAGGTTCCTGCTGTACAAGTGACTGCATGGCGCCAACTCACTCGCCTAAACACAGAAAGCTGGGCTCAAGATGCTCTTGACATGATGTACATGGAAGAAGAGCAAATGAACTGGGCAATGAAAGGGATGTCTGCTGACGATAAAACGGTTGACTGTAACGGCACTGAACTTAAGAAAGGTGACGATGTAACAGTAATTAAAGACCTACCAGTAAAAGGCACTAACCAAGTAATCAAACAAGGTACAGTGATTCGTGGTATTAGCCTTGGCGATGATCCAAAGCTAGTTTCGGGTAAGGCAAATGGTGGTCAGTCGATGTACGTGATCGCAGAATACTGCCGCAAGAAGTAATATCGCACTTCAGTCATGTCAAAACGGGGCACCAATGGTGCCCCGTTTTTCTATACAACACTTAATCTACTCTCATGTCTACCTCCTCTAGAGTGTTTCTTTTCTAGGGCGTAGGTTGAGTAGGCATGTTTTACAAATAAAAAAATACCGGCTCATAGGCCGGTATTTCTTACACTATTTCAATATTAACGGTACATACCGATGTCTTTTTGAATATGTGCTGACAAGTCTTCTGCGTAGTAACTGCGTGGCGCAGTGTTATCTACAAATAGAATGTCCAGTAAGTGAGCAATCAGTCCTTTGAAGTTAACCGCGTAGGTTTTCTTATCCATAGAGGTTGGTAAAGCTACATTTGTCATTTGCATTGCTTGTGCCATGATTGCCTCTCTTTAAAAGCAGTAGTCTGTTTAGTTGGTTGTATATTAGTCAGTTTCTTATTGTTTAAGAAATGACAAATTTTACCCATTCAAATTAGAATTTCTAATAAAACAAACTCATTACAAAACTCAAAAATACAAATGAATAATAACGGCATAAATAATCACAATTGCTGTAATTACATTGAATAACTGAACATTACCTGCATAATCGCCCCTTGAGCAACAACATATATTTAACAATATTTTTCGTTATTTCTTTTGATTTTAGTGCTTACTTTATATTTTTTGATTAGTAATATTAACGCTAGTTTGACGCTTCGCTTTATTTTTTAGGAGTGATGCCACCACTGCCGATGTCATCACAACAACTAAAAATGTGAGAGACCATGCTGTCGGAATCTCATATTCTGTTCCAACCAATAGCATTTTCACCCCGATAAACATCATGATTACTGATAATGCTGGTTTTAAGTACACAAACTTATCTAACATTGCTTGAAGAACAAAGTACAGCGATCGCAAACCCAATAATGCAAATACGTTCGCGGCTAAGACTAAAAATGGCTCTCGCGTTACCGCGAATATAGCTGGTATAGAATCCAACGCAAACATAACGTCCATTACTGCAATGACACCAACAACGATCAGCATCGGTGTTGCCACCCACTTACCAGCTTGCTTTAAGATTAAGTGATTTCCTTGGTAGTCATCTGTAACTGGCAATACCTTTCGAATCAACTGCTCCGGATATGGATTAACCTCTTCTGCTTCGCCTTTGTCGCGAGCTAGCTTAACACCCGTCCAAATAAGGAAAGCAGCAAATAAGTACAATACCCAGTGATACTGTGAAAGTAACTGAGCACCAACCGCAATCATGACAGCGCGTAAAACTAGCGCACCTATCACCCCCCAAAGCAATGCTCTCGGACGCAAATGCTCCGGCACACTGTATTGTGCAAAGATGATGGCAAACACAAACAAGTTATCCACGCTTAGCGACTTCTCTAGTAAGTAACCAGTTAAGAATGAAATCGTTGCTTTGTCGTTCGTATAAGCGCTATGTGGCGCGTAAAAGTCCCAGAATAAATAAATAGAACCTGCAAAAACAAAGGCAAGCAAGAACCAAAAAACACTCCAAACGATGGCTTTTTTCATCGTGATAGCGCCACCACGTGTTTGATAGATATCAAGCGTAACAAGAACAAGGGTAAATAAACCAAAAGCACCATACATCGCTAATGATTCTTGAAGAGGCACCGATTGGCTCAATTGGGTGGTATTTTCGATAAGAGACATATTTCCTCCCATGGCGGAAGGACTTCGTTTGGTGACCTTCCGCAGACAATAACAACCAACAGCCACATAACGATTATGTGCTGCTAGTCAATGAATGCGTTGGTCTCGTTGAAGTGTTGACGTGAATGAACCACGTAACACCTTTACTTACCGGATAAGCTGATGCTTAACGAGATGACGATAAGTAAACTTGCGCTAACTACTCCCCAAACGCCGACATAATAACGCCGAGCGTCAGGCTTTCCAACAAAAAAACCTTGTCTTATCGAAATAAAATTCTTATCAAAAATCAGGAAGCACTATAAAAAGAAAGAAATGGATTCAACCACCTGAACTATAGTAAACAGACAAAAAGCAGCAAATGGCTCAAGACAAACTCTTCATTAGTTAGGGCCCTAACGGGGAAGATAGATACAAAAAAGGAGCATTACTGCTCCCTTTTGTAACATCCACATTCTTAGCAATTCAAAAGCCGCTTAGAGGCACAAAGTAGACCAGTGTCGACCAAATTGCGATCCAAGCAACTACGACTGCCGTATCTGCCCAATCTTTATTCCACATACTGCCATCCTCATCAACGCATGTAGTAAGTGGAGAGCAGCAAAATCAATACCAGTATCTATTATCGACGTCGCTTTGTGTAAAGTTTGTGACTTTGATTCAAACAGTTTGGCTCATCGGTCAGGAGTTCAATAAAACAATCAGCCATGGACAAACTGGTCACACGCCCTTCTCCTTTCATCTCCTGCAATGCGTCGTACCCCTCTTTCCCTTTCATCGTATAGGCAGAAGAAGTCCCTCGATACCAAACATCATCTTGAACACCAACCCATTGTTTGCCATCAAAAATCACTAATGATTGAACTCTTTCACCTTTTGGGGCATCTGCGTGATACTCGAAGTTTAAATTGTAAGTGTACGGATAACTGCCAGATCCAGTGCCTTCTACGCCATTGTTGAGTGCATTATTTATCGCGCCTTCAAGTGCACGGCGAATAGCGCTGCCTTTTACATCGTAAAAGCCGATAGGAACGGCAAAAGGCAACAGCCGTCCGGCAATGTCTGCCACTGTAATGTTGCCAGGGTTCAAAGAGATTCGCACGCCACCCGCATTATGAATTGCAAATTGAACGTCATATCCACGTTTGTTTAAACAGTGCAGAAATGATCGGGCAACGGAGGAAGCCAACTCACTCTCACCAAATTCATCGGGAATTCTCACATGACGCTTTTTGGTGTCAACACTAGCAATGACTTGTGACTGTAACTGCCTGACCTGAGGAATATATTTATCGCTCAGGATCGCTTGAGTTTCCGGGTGTTTCTTACAAACCACGACATTCGGTTGACCATGGATGAAGTCGCACGCGGTTTCGAATACACCTTGGTCGAGCTGTTGGTTTAGCGTCGAGTCCCAAAAAATACGTCGACCAAGCAACAGTTCATTTTGTCCACTCAACATCGTTGCTTTACCGTGTTCATCAAACTCAATGACGCAGTGCCCCATTGTCAAAGCATGGAAACCCGCTTGCACCACATAGGTATCATTAATTTTGATACCGTAGGGATCGTCTTGTCCTAACCCTATTGATGAAAAATCACCTTGCAACCGGTGGCTGTGTCCACCAACAATTATACCAATACCTGCGACTTGCTCAGCTAACTCTAAATCACCTTCATAACCTAAGTGGCTCAGAAGAATAATATTTTTTATACCTGATGAATGGATTTGTTTTACGGTCGCCTTGGCGGTTTCAATTGCTGAGTGAAAAGGCGTGTCTGCATCAGGGTTTGCGATGTCGCTCATTTTATCTATGGATAATCCGAAAATCGCGACCCGCTCACCATGGAATTCTTTAACAATGTATTGAGCGCTCTGTGTATCCGGTTGGTAACTATATACATCCTTGCAATCACTGATACGGTGAGGTTTTTTAAGTGATTCATTGGATAAATCCCAGTTGCCAGCAAGCAATGGGAACTGAGTACGTTGGCAAAACAATGCAACTGGCTCATTCCCCATATCTAATTCATGGTTACCTAACGCCATTGCATCAATCTTTAATGCGTTCAATAAGTCGGCATTGGCTTTGCCTTTAAATAGTGAGAAATACAGCGTGCCTTGGAAGCAATCTCCGGCATGGAGGAACAACATCCCATGACCTTGGCGCTGAGCATCATCTCTTAACTGCTCGACTCTGGTTGCGATACGAGAAAAGCCGCCAGCACTGACATAGGGTTCTAGCGTGAGTTCATTGTTTATCTTAAGCTTTAACTGTAATGACGTTGGTTCAAAGTAGGAATGTGTGTCATTGATGTGTGCCAGTTTGATTCTCACTGGCTTATGATTGTTATTCATCTTCATCTTCTCTTTTTTCATTCCTTATAATAATAAGAAGTGAATCATGACAGAATCATGAATTTTATGAAACTGCGATTTAGGATTTCATGTTTAAGTGATCACGATGCTGTCCCCCAGCTTTGAAAGCAAGCCTCGCTTGTAACGGTCTCTATTCAGTAAGAGGCTCTCGTAATTTTGTGAACTGAGCTTAACTCAAAAATTCCGAATTCATATATGCTTAGGAGTAGCAAAATAACTCTCGATAATTCAAATAATTGCAAGGAGGATTGAGATGAGACTAGAACGCATCGAAATCTCCGGGTTTAGAGGCATCAAACGCCTTTCACTCTCTTTTGACGAACTCACCACGCTTATCGGTGAAAACACGTGGGGCAAATCATCATTGCTCGATGCCCTTTCCATCGCACTACCTGCCAATGGCTCATTGTATCAATTCAAACTGAAAGATTTTCACGTTGACTACTCAATTTCTCATCCACAAACACAACACTTACAGATCATTGTTTGTTTTAAAGCACAGGATAAAAACGAAGTAAAAGCGGGACGCTACAGACGCATAAAGCCTACATGGTGCACCAACGAAGATGGTGAGCAAGTCATTTACTATCGTATTAGTGCGTCTCGCGATGAGCACGGCATTAATACAAAGTACGCGTTTTTGGATCATAACGGCAAACCCAAAAAACTTCACCACTCAGAGAAACTCGCTATTGAGTTAATGACACTTCATCCTGTAATCCGACTACGTGACTCCCGACGCTTCCCTGATTTAAACCATGTCAACGGCGATGGTAAAAATGCTCGGATTGAAAAACGAATCAACAACACCTGTCGACGCTTATTGGCTATGCCTGGCCATGTGAATAAAGGTGAGATTCGTAGTAGCCTCGACTCAATGCAAACGCTTGTTGAACACTATTTCGCGTTCAGAAGTGTCAGTAAAGGCAACCCACGCAAACCTCGTGATGGTCTTTTCTATACAAGCCCTTCCTCTGATAAAGGCTTGAGTCAGTTCTTGAAAGAAACCAATGACAAACAAAGCCGCTTGCTTTTAATGGGGTTACTCAATGCCTATCTTCAAGCTAAGGGTCCCACCGATTTAAGGCGCTGTGCGAGACCAATACTGATCATTGAAGATCCAGAAGGTCGACTGCATCCAACTCATCTAGCGAGAGCGTGGTCCTTATTGCAATTGTTGCCAATGCAAAAGATATTAACCACCAACAGTGGCACGTTACTCGGTTCTGTTCCACTGTATTCAATTCGACGTTTAATTCGGCTATCAGACAGAACCATCGCTAAGAGTTTAAACTCAACAAAGTTTGGTCGAGATGAGTTGCGCCGAATTGGTTTCCATATTCGTTTTCATCGTTCAGGAGCATTATTTGCGCGGTGCTGGTTACTTGTTGAGGGCGAAACCGAAGTTTGGCTTTTTCATGAACTGGCTCGTCAATGCGGGTATGACTTGGCTGCCGAAGGGGTTCAAATCGTTGAGTTTGCTCAATCAGGTCTAAAATCACTCATCAAAGTAGCAAAAGAGTTTGGTATTGATTGGCATGTCGTTACCGATGGCGACCCAGCAGGGAAAAAGTACGCTCATGCAGTGCGAGCACAGCTCGACCATGATCAGGAAAGGCATCGACTTACGGAGTTACCCGACCGAGACATCGAGCACTTTCTGTACAACAATGGTTTTGAACTTTTCTTTAAGGACATCATCAAAGTTCCTCATGACCACCCTATCCCTGCTAAAAAAGTCGTAAATCGTGTTTTGAAAAAACATGCAAAACCGGACTTAGCTTTGGCTATTGTTTCTCATTGTGAAGAGAAAGGCATGGAGTGTATTCCTGTACTTCTGCGCTGGACACTTAAACGCGTTGTTACCATGGCCAACGGCAATACATGAGTTAGGCGTATTTCACACTCAGCGTATTGTCTTGTAATACAAAAAAAGCACACCAATTTGGTGTGCTTGTATCAAACATCATTAATTTTGATTAAGGGTATTGAGAGGGATAAAACTCAATACACAGTGGATACCAACAAGATCGGGGGTTCACTACTGTGCTTGCTCAGCAAGCGAAGAAGAAGTAGCGGTTGATTTCGTATGCAACCATAGCCCTGTCGCTTTCATTAGATAGCCAAACACACCACCTAGCAACAACGATGGAATGACTAGTTGCCAGTTTCCGTCAGCCGCAAATGTTGCGCATGAACCAATAAAAGTACCAGGGATGTACGCGAGCCAAGCCTGTTTAGCTTGAATACACATAAAGAATGCCACAATAGCGGTAATCACATAGCCAATAATTTCCAACCCCACGTAAGTGGAACCGTGAATAATTACCATTGCCCAGAATACGCCTGTCATATTGGTGATTAAGCTGATGCCTAGTCCTTTCAATCCGCTCGTTGGCGCTGCAAAGTAGCTCGTGCAACCTAAAAAACCAGCCCAAGAAAGCAAACCTAAAGAGATGGCGATCCAACCCCATACGCCAGATAAAATTCCAGTAGTGATAGAAATAGCTAAAAGTGTCGTCATGGTAGTCATACCTACTCGGCTATTATCGTACCTATATGGTTCAATAACTGCCTTCATACATTGAAATCAAGGACACATGTTAGATACATCAGCTCAGCTTATCGGTGATATTGATCACAATAAGATATTATTGTTTTCACAATTTACATTAAAAGTTTGACGCAACCGATAAATCAACAGATTTAGGGAATAAACCCAACTCATCTCGTAGGCATGTTTAATCAACCTTTAAAGAACTGAAGGCTTCCCTTTCATCATTCGCAGCCCCTCTCTTTTAATGCAGTCGACTAATGGGTTTTCTGCCATATCTGAGCGCCATATAAATGAAAGCGTCCTTTCCATTTTTAACTCAGGTACATTTAATGCCACAAGATGACCTGCTTCTATATATCGCTCTACATCTAAATACGGTAAGCAAGTAAGGTACTGACCATTAGCAACTAAACTACGTAACACCGGAACGTGTTCGTACTCGCGCCACACATCCAAATCTTCAATAAGGTGGTGAATAGAACTATCAAATGTTTTTCGTGTGCCTGAGCCATGCTCTCTTAGTACCCACTTCGCTTGCTCTAACTGCGCAAGGCTAACAGACTGATTACGCGCAAAAGGATGATGAGAAGCTGCGACAACAGTAAGATGATCACGACACCATACTTCTTGGTGTAAACGGTTATCATCACAGCGCCCTTCAATAATCCCTAAGTCATACTTGTAATCTAATACCCCATCAATCACCCCTTTTGTACTTTGTACACCGAGGGAAATACGCATTTCTGGAAAGTCATTATCAATGATACTGATAAGGTCGGGAACTAAGTGCTCTGCTGGGGTTTGACTCGCTCCCATACGAATCTCACCACTCAATAAATGTTGCTCATAGAAGCCCATTTCAATCTGCAATGCATCTTGTAGCAAGCGTTTTGCTTTTGGTCGTAACCACATCCCCCAATGGGTTAACGCCATTTGCTTGCCTTGCCTCTCAAACAACGGCCTGCCAAGCATCTTCTCTAATTGCGCAAGCGACATGCTCGTCGCTGATTGTGTCAAAGCCAATTTTTCTGCGGCTTGGCTTACACTGCCGGTATCTGCAACTGCGTCGAAAACCGCTAATTGCTTAAGTGAGTAGCGCAAAGTGTCCTCCATTATTAGTGGGTATTTCCCAATTCCCACAATTGTTAAAGCATGCCCCAATAAGCAATAGAGTTCATTTTACCTAGCCCCGTAAAGTTATCAATTAATTTGATGAGGTTTCTAAATATTATCAATTTTACCTTACTAACCGTTCTCCCTATTCTGAGTACGCGGTTCGGGAACACCGCAAGCCTCAATGGTTTTGAAACCGAAGTCATTGAGGCTCTTAATAAAAACAACAATTTCATTTTTGAGTTAATAACCAAGGATTTTTTATGCGATTACAAATTAAGGAGTCAATATGGCGGTGACCAGTTCTCAAAATCACCAGTATTTTTCTCCAAAAGAGATGATGGTTGAAGCGGAAAAATTTGCGTTAAGTAAGGCAAACAAAACCAGCAGTATGACATTAAGCCTCGCGATTATGGCCGGCGCGTTCATCGGGTTAGCATTCTTGTTTTACATCACGGTGACCACCGGCAGTACGGGCGCTGGTTGGGGCTTGAGCCGCCTAGCTGGTGGACTCGCATTTAGCATGGGATTGATCCTCATAGTGATCTGCGGTGGTGAATTATTTACCAGCTCCGTCCTATCCAGTATTTCTTGGGCCAATAAGCAAATCTCGTTCGGTAAGATGCTTTCGATCTGGGGCAAAGTTTACGTTGGTAACTTTATTGGTGCGATGTTCCTACTTGCGCTGGTTACTGCTGCTGGTCTTTATCAGATGGATGGCGGTCAATGGGGATTAAATGCGCTTAACATCGCACAACACAAACTTCACCACACTCTCATTCAAGCGTTTGCACTCGGCATTCTCTGTAACCTATTGGTTTGCCTAGCGATTTGGCTAACATTTAGTTCTGCAAATGCAATGACAAAAGCAGCAATGACAATTTTGCCTGTGGCAATGTTTGTCAGCAGCGGTTTTGAGCACTGTGTTGCGAACATGTTTATGGTTCCACTTGGTATTGTTATCGCGAATTTTGCACCTGAATCTTTTTGGGCATCTGTCGGTATGCCTGCGTCACAATACGCAGACCTAAACATTAGCCACTTTATTACCGCTAACTTAATTCCTGTCACGCTTGGCAACATCGTCGGCGGAGCGGTATTAGTTGGCCTTTCAAACTGGTGTATTTTTCGCCGACCAGAACTAAAAGCAGCGAATATTTCTTCTATCACTACAACTACAACACTGTCGTCAGTTAAGGATTTCACCATGAAAAATGCCTCTTTTGTTAAAGACATTATGAACCCAAAACCAGTCACCATTCGTGCAGAAACGCCAATTGCAGCCGCGCTGGATGTGTTACTTGATAATCACGTAACGAGCGCACCTGTTGTAGACGTACAAAATCGATTAGTTGGCTTCTTCTCTGCTCACGATGTGATGGTAGAACTATGGTGTGAGGACTACATTCCGGTGAAAGACCAAAAAGTCGTCGACATCATGAGCCGAGATGTGGTCGCAATTGACGCTGGTGATCGCCTCGTTGATGTTGTGGAATTCCTATGTATCGATAAAGAGCAGTTGTACCCAGCGAGCAGTATGGGTATTGCCACTCGCTTGACGTCTTTGTCTCTCGAAGAACGCGCTAAAAGTATCAAAGTAAGTAAGCCACAAGTGCTTCCTGTGCTTGAAAATGGGCAGATGGTCGGGGTGGTTACTCGTACTGAAGTATTAAAAGCACTACGCCCGATTTTTGGTGAGCGTTTAAACCTAGTGGAAAAAAGCGAGTTAGAAACAGCGTAATTCGCTAAACATTTACAACGTCTATTGGCTTTCAATCGCTATCACTGACTGGTTTATCGATGTTAGTGATGTGATTAAGATAATAAAAAAGCGCTCTTCAAGTGAAGAGCGCTTTTAGTGTATCTAAAAGGAACTAATTACTTCTTAATACCTTCGATATGAAGTTCCATATCGACGTAGCTTGAAGCACCCATTACTGGGATGTCAAAGTCAGCAAGCTCTAGGCGAGTGTTGCCAACAAAGCCAGCGCGCTCGCCGCCCCATGGGTCACTGCCAGCACCAACGAATTCAGCCTCAATAGTAATAGGCTTAGTAACACCGTGTAGCGTTAAATCACCAGTTACATCTAGTTTGCCATTGCCTTTATCAACCACTTTTGTGCTCGTAAAGGTTGCTTCACTGTATTTACCAGCATCGATGAAGTCACCACTACGAATGTGTTTGTCACGTTCAGCATGGTTTGAATCTAGGCTGGTTGTATCAACAACAACATTTACTTTTGAGTCAGCAATGTTGTTTTCATCAAAAGAAAAGTCACCAGAAAATGTATTGAAACGACCTTTGATGAAACTGTAACCCAAGTGGCTAACTTTAAAGTTGATTGAAGCGTGAGCACCTTTGGTATCGATGACATAATCTGCAGCTTGCGCACCAAATGGCAGTGCCATAGCGATAGCTAATCCTGTAGCGAAAAGTGACTTTTTCATTTTGAAGCTCCTAACATTTTTCTTAATGTGTTGTCTTTATCGATAAAGTGGTGTTTTAGTGCAGCAATAGCATGTAAGCCTGCAATCAGGATGACTGCCCAAGCTGCATAGAAGTGAATCTCACCTGCAATATCTGATTGGCCTGGGAATAACTCTCCCGCTCCTAGCACGGTGAACCAATTAAACACTTCGATGCCGCGTCCATCAGACGTTGAAATGAGGTAACCTGAAACAAAGATGGTGACCAATAGTAGGTACATGACACCATGCGCCGCTTTAGCAGCAAGCACTTCGTAACGTTTGCCTTCTACCTTTGGTGACGCCGTCACATGTTTCCATACGATGCGTGCTAAAGTTAAAATAGCGAGTAAAATACCGACAGAGCGATGGTAATGCGGCGCAGTTCGATACCATTCGCTGTAATAGCTAAGGTCGACCATCCACAAACCCACTGCAAATAGACCAATAATGCACAGCGCTGATAACCAATGCATCACGCGTGCAGTAAGGTTGTAATTCTTTACCAGTGTATCCATCTCAAGTTCCTAGATATATTCCTAAGTTAATGCTGAGCAAGAAACACTACATTAACCTATTTACGTCATATGAAACAGATTATTTACCATCATTTACATCCAGCCAATGGTACCGTATCTATCAAGTTGTTCGAAATTTTTGAAGGAACTTTAAATCGTTTGTAAAACTGAAACTTACAGCTTAATTTCTTGTTCTATCTCATACAGCTCTTCGGAAACTTCTAACATTCTGCGTTCAACCAGTAACTTAGCATCTTCAACACCCTTGTTATAATAAATTGGCCCTAGTTTTTCTGTAATAAAATCAATTAGAAACTCACTATCGAACTGGCCAATTTCAACATCTAGCTCGTCTTGCATGTAATCTTGAATGGCGGTGGCCAACGCCTCTTTTTGTGCGCGTTCTAGCTTTATCATTTTTTCCCTTTCAAATTTTTGTTCAACTTCTGCTTCTTTCGTGTTGCTCTATTAAAGATTAGACACGGTCATTTGTGAGAAATTTGGTGTTTAGATCAAGAAGTTGCCGAAGTAAATTAGTCTATTCTCAAAAGACTATGCTAACCTTTTGCAGTTCGTTTTGTAATTATTAAGGGATATTCTTTGCTACTCGACCTAGTTATTCAAAGTGTTAATGATTTTCAAGACGACTGTCTTAAGCTGTGTGAAAAGCATTACCCTGCGGTGCATAACCAAGGCATGAGTGAGCATCATCTTGGTCTCGCGTTTTCAAGAAGGATGGAACATACTTTTCGTCACTTTGGATACAACTGCGTGATAAAGCCAATCGAAGTGTTGGATTCTCCAGACCTTCCCCATCACTATCGAATTTCATCCGACATTGGCACTGTCTGGGTTCTGAGTCACCATATGGTCAGTGCCGGAAAATCTTGCCGGGAAAACTTACTCTCATCAATTACGGAATGGCAGAGTGAATATGGCTATGCCTTACAGCCTAATGACCTACTCTTTTTGGTTTGCGATCATTGGATAAGTCGCAGCAAAACGAGCCGAGAATTGCTTCATTGGTGGATGGGTGAACTACCCGATCAGATCAACGAATACACAGAACAAGGAATCACACTGTACACCAGCGAGTCGCAACTCACGCAATCGTTGGACACTCGATTCGGTATTAGCCCTTGTTACATTAAGTTTGGGCATCCTTTACGGCGTTCGAACAAACAGCAGTTAGTCAGAAAATATTTGCAGTTGTATGCCGTACTGCAATGGTAGCATCAAATTGAAGTGCTGAGATTATCAATTATTTCATCAATTTGTTTGATATCACTCGACAAAACTACCCATCCATTACCATCGTTCTTGCTTGAGTTAATGAGCACACTTAGATTCATTGCCAATGAAATAGAAAAATTAGCGCGATAACGCTGATGTTGAGACATTGATTTAGGTTGTGGTAACAATGATGAGCATCTCGCAACTACTTAGTTGCATCCGGAAAGAAGCCGACGGGCAGTATATTGCGAAATACGCGAACTTCACTCTCCGCAGTGTCTTTCAACCCATATATAAGAACGATATTTCCATCGTTGGCCTTGAAGCACTGGTAAGAATTAGCAATGCCAATGGCACCATGGTTAGGCCAGATCAGTTTTTCCAATCCAAAGCGACTCCCACTCAAGATTTGCTCAATGTTGAACGCTTAAGTCGCCTAATCCATATCAAAAATTTCTCTCAGTCTCGCTTTCACACAAAACAATTGTTTCTCAATGTATTACCGGTAGCGGCAGAGATACTAGTCAAAGACGTCACTTATAACCGACTGCTAAAACAAACCATTTATGAATCGCATTTGATGAATGAACAAATCGTCATGGAGTTACTTGAATTGAAGGTGGAGGATGAAGTCTCTTTGTCTCAAGCTGCTCGGGAGTTAAGTCTTGAAGGATTTAAATTAGCGATTGACGATTATGGCGTCAATGCATCGACAACTGAGCGAGTGAGAAGCGTTTGCCCAGATATAATCAAGATGGATCGCTCTTTATTGCTAAGGTATGAAAACGGTGATTTTAAAGCGCTTAACGATGCATTATCACTCGCAAAAGCGTTATGCTCTAAAACCGTTATCGAAGGAATTGAAACCGAGCATCAACTTCGCTTAATGAAAAAGCTCGGTTTCGATATGTACCAAGGGTACCTACTTGCTATCCCCCAAACGTTAGACGTCTATGAAGAGGCAAAAACAGCCTGACTATGTAAGAACAAAAGTTTGCGCGGTTTAGCGAGAGCTAAGTGATTTACCACGATTCTTATGAATCGCCAATTTTGCTTTTAGCTTACGCTTCTCAGATGAACGACTACGACGACGCCCATTTTGTTCAGGCTCAACTTCTTCTACAAGACTTGGTTCGAAACCTGCCAGCCATTCTTGGGGTAAGCGTTGATCAAGCAGATTCTCGATAGCTTGCAACAAGTACTCCTCATCTCTACTCATCAGAGAAACCGCCAAACCTGACTTTCCAGCTCTTCCAGTGCGGCCAATTCGATGGACGTAATCTTCTGCTTTGAATGGCATATCAAAGTTCACGACTTGTTCTAGCTCTTGAATATCTAACCCTCGTGCTGCCACATCGGTTGCAATCAAAGCACGCATCTTACCTTGTTTAAATTCATCCAAAGCTCTTTGGCGGGCGCCTTGTGATTTATCGCCGTTGATAGAAACCGCTTTGATGCCATCTAACTTGAGCTCTTTCGCTAACTCATCACTGCCTTGCTTCGTTTTTGTAAATACAAGCACTTGCTGCCAATTCCGCGAGCCAATTAAGTACGCTAGCAATTCACGTTTCCGTTTTTTATCCACTGGATAAACCATTTGTGTTACCGTTTCAGCAGTCGTATTTGCTGGTGAAACTTCGACTTCAACTGGCGATTCCATGAGTTTATACGCAATAGTTTTGATTCGCTTCTCAAATGTCGCAGAGAACAATAGGATCTGTTTCTCTGCAGGTAAACGTCGGAAGATGCGCTGCAAGTCAGGCCAAAATCCCATATCTAACATACGGTCGGCTTCGTCTAACACGAGCATACCGGTTTTAGAGATGTTTACGTTACCATTAAACAGGTGATCCAAAAGGCGGCCTGGCGTGGCAATCAAAATATCAGCGCCCTCTTCTAACTTTCTCTTTTGTACGCCAATGCTTGTACCACCATAAACACACACAATGCGAAGTTCTGTTTCTGCCGAGTACTGATTCAAATTATCAAATACCTGCTGTGCAAGCTCGCGTGTTGGAACCAAAATCAATGCTTGAGGTGTGCCATTAAGTTTCTTTTGCTGAACGGTTTGTATGATAGGTAAACCAAACGCAGCCGTTTTTCCCGTACCAGTTTGTGCAGCAGCAAGTAAGTTTTTTCCTGCAAGGACGTGTGGAATTGACTTTTCTTGCACTGGTGTTGGCGTCACGATATTTAGATTGCCTAGCGTCTCGATTAGCTTTTGTTCGATGCCTAAATCAGCAAAATTAACAGACATGTGTAACCTCATTATTTTTGGAGCGCAGAGTTTACCAGAGCCCCTAAAGCCATACTACTTTTCTATCTCATTGAGTTGAGTCATTAAGCTGTTGCTGAAAATCATACGACTGACGCAAAACATCTCGATAAAGTGACGAGAACTTCTCTTCTAATTCGATGTAATCACTTTCAATCACTTTAAATGTTGTGGTTAAGTCTGCCATTCTAGGACTTCTTTGCGACATCCGATGTAGTGCAAATTCTATATTGTCTAGATCTTGATAGGATTGAAGCCATCGGCCATGCCACATTCTGCTGTGGAGCACCAAAAAACGTGGCGGCAAATGTTCATGAACCTCTCGGTTTACTCTCTCGTATGCCGTTTTTACAAAGTGTTCGAGAGGCACGGAATGAAAGTCGTTCCAGTGTTTTGCGAGGCAATGATCCCAAAACATATCCAAAGCGATAGGTGCAAAACGTCGCGCAACACCAGTGAAATGAGGCTTACATTCGTTGACGATTGGATGATGGTCGGTAATACGGTCAACAAATCTATGTAATCTGATGCCATTTGAGATATCGCGATCATACAGCTTGCTTGGATCTCCTTTTACGAAGTCTCCAAGCAAGTTTCCCAACAAATGGCTGTTACTGTGATCTGCGATATGCAGGTGGGCTAGAAAGTTCATTCGACGCCAGTTTTGGCCTCTAGGGCTTGGTGTGACATGAACCTAGTATAACGTCAATTACGACGAGATGAGAGTGTTCCGCTATTCGGCTTCGTTGTCTGAGCCAACGTATTCCGACAAGATAATGCCAATTTCAAGCGCATCTAGCAGCTCTAGGCTCTCATCGTTTTGGTATTGGTCGCTCATTGTGACCTCCTTTATTTTAAGCTCTCTTGCTTTTACTTGCTGACGGCCTGGCTCTTGCCATATCCACATCAGCAACTCCTTTTTATAGTCTTTATATGACACATTCATGACAGCGAGAAGTAAAGATTTAAAAACCTATGAGCATAATCAAAAGTAAACGATTGCAATTAGGTTTCATATCCACTTAACACTTTAGAGAAATGACTCTTTTATCAACATTCATGTCAATTTAAAGATATAACATACTGTTATAGGCGTCCTTAGATCTCATTTCTTAAACTAAATTTAGTATTCGTTACATATTTTGCTGATTAACTTCGCATATTTTGTTTCGATATAGCAATAGATTTGGTCAATATCTTTTATCTCTAATGGAGCTTTAAATGAGAGAAGTTGAGTTTAGAACGATAGACAGGCTGTTTATCAAGATGTCTATCAACGACAAAATGTGGGTTATATTCCTACTATTTTTAGTAGCCCTCACTTCAGTGGCTGGAAGCCGCTACTTCAATGAAATACAACAATTTGAGCAGCAAGCCATCTCGGCGAGCGAAGCGAAGCTTTCTGGTATCGTTGATGCTCAATCAAACCGCGCTACAGAAATTGACGGCGTATCGAAATCGAACCGCGTAAGCGAGAGTTCTTTTGTCGATGGGTCTGTCACCGCTTATGCCAAGTTGCATTCTGGAGAAGTGATTAAGCTGACTCAAAATATGTCCACACAATACGAATCGGTAAAATCATCAGCTCTATCGTCACTATTACTCAGCTTCTTATGGGTTATTCCTTTTGCCCTATTCTCTTACTGGGTGGCAACGTTTATCGGAGGAGCTCTGTGGGTTTTATATACAACAACCGAAAAAATTGGTGACGGTGACTTAACCTCTCGTCTTGGTTTTCACCCTGGTCGAGATGAATTCGGTACCATCGGCTGTGCGCTAGACAAGTCTATGGATACCTTAAGTGAACTGGTTAATAGTGTTAAAAATAATGCAACGATGTTGAGCGAGACATCTTCTGCATTCGAAAAAGATATGCAGTTGAGTGAAACCCAGATATCTCATCAATATCAAACGCTTGATTCAGTCGCGACGGCAATGGAAGAAATGACAGCCTCTGCAAAGGAGGTATCAAGTATTTCTCAACAAGCAACGGCGCAGTCAGACCAAGATGCCCAGAAGATCGAACTAAGCAGAAGCCGTGTACAAAACGTGATTGGCGAGATAGAGACGTTATCTAGCTATATTGAACAAGCCTCTACGTCAGTAACCAATTTAAACGAGAATACGACGCAGATTAATGACGTGATCACAACGATTAACGCCATTTCAGAACAAACTAATCTGTTGGCACTAAACGCAGCAATCGAAGCAGCCCGTGCTGGTGAACAAGGTCGTGGATTTGCAGTGGTTGCCGATGAAGTACGTACATTAGCAAGCAGAACTCAACAGGCAACAGTAGAGATCCAAGCCATGATTGAGAAGCTTCAAATAGAGAGTCAGAACATTGCTTCAATCACCAACCGAACCGTTCAGCAAGCTCAAACCAGCAGCCAGCTTATTGATGAAATCGGCCATGATGTTACCTCTATTGCCGAGTCAGCACGCTCATTAATGGACATGAGCATTCAGATTTCCACATCTGCTGAAGAACAAAGCGCAGTGGCTAACGATATTGCATCGGAACTTTCAGAAATTCGTAGTCAATCAAGCACAATCAGAGAAGTGGCGGAGCAATCTACCGCTGGCGTCGCTAATCTCACGCAAGCCTCCGTTTCTCTTGGTGAGATATTACAACGCTACCGCACCGCATAACATTGTGGAACTTATGATCAACAAGGGCTCCTTAAGGAGCCCTTTTCTTTAAACCGTGTTCAACTATTACCTTCGATATTTTCTACGACATCCAAGTGGATATTTGAAGTGAATCTCAAGTTCTCGCTGTACCGGATGAAATAATGTTCTTAAACAAAGCGTTCCGCTATGCTTGATCTTGCCAATTCCAATTTGCTGCTGGAAAACAATATGAATAATTACAAAGACACAAAAGACATAGAGAACCTGAATTGCCCACTCTGCCAAGGAGATGAATATCTCATTTCATCGGATGGCGAGAAATTCACATGCGCTGCTTGCGGATTTCATACAAAAAACTTCTCATCTATCCAATGTCTACATCAAACGCCTTACCTACAGTCTAAACTTAAGCACATCCACAGCTTGAGTCCGGTTTGCCATTAGTAGGTCAAACAGAGCAGCCACACAGCTGCTCTTTTAATTCATCTAAATGATGGATGCGAATTACACGCTCGTCATCAACACGATTGATAGCTTCACCATTAAATAACTGTATCGTTTTTATACCGGCGTTTAGTCCCGCCTCAACTCCTTTAGGCGTGTCATCAATATAAAGACAGTCACTTGGTAAAAAGCCCATGCTCATAGCACTGTACATGATTAAATCGGGTTCAGGCTTCCAACTATTCGCATCGAATGCCGAGAACACTTTCCCTCGGAAAGCATCGAGTAAACCGGTTAACTCCAAAGCGTATTCAATTTTATCTTTAGGTCCATTAGACGCCACACAATATTCGATATTATGCGAATCCAAAAACTGAATTAATCGTTTTGCGCCATCCATCGGCTGTAAGTGACGCACAAAAAGAGACTGGACTTCTTCTCGGTATTGCGGCTCTAAAACATCAATTGGGACTTTGATATCTTTCAATTCTTTAGTATCTAAAAGGATGTCAGCGAGCTTTCCTCCTTTAAAGTGAGAAACGCACTCTTCCATCGTTAACTCAGCCCCATGCTGGTTAAATACATTGACGAGCGCTTGGCAACACAGTCCTTCGCTGTCGACCAACGTACCATCACAGTCAAATATCACGCACTTAATATTGGTAATTGCCATAGCCATCTCCAGACGTCTTAAAGGCTCAAGCCCAAGCTGATTTTAAGAATGTTTGGATTAATCTTATTTGAGTTTGGGATTGTTGAAACGACGAGCTTGGCATTTCATGGAAATAGAAGGGAGCAATTACAGTTTTTCTAAGCAAGATCACCCAACGTCATCTTGCTTTACTTTTTATGCACATTGATGTGTAAGTTAGTTTTCGATAACCACTGAGTCTAACAGCTTTTGCTCGGTGCTTAGTCTTTTAGCCAGATCAGCCACAAACGAGCTTTTGTATTTTGATTCAGAAACAGCAACATCAGAGATGAGTGTATTTCCTTCGAGATGGCTAACAATAGCAGCACCAATTGGGACTCCAGATTTAAAACCAACATATAATTCAAAATCTGGCGTGAGGATAATCTGTGTCAGATATTCAATGATCATATCTTTATCATACTGCTGTTCCCAGCGCTGAGATTGCAAGATAGAGAACATAATGGTCAGTCGATGAAAATCGACCAGAAAAATATCGTCGGGGTTAAATTCAGAGTCACTTTCCAGTAGTGTGTCTTTGTCGACTACTTGATACGTTGCTTTTTCTAGCGTTTTGAAATAGACATCGCGCCCTTTCAAACTCTCTGGTGTCGGAAATTCAACTTCGACCAGATCATACAGCCATGTATTTTTACGCTCGATACTGGCTAACTGTTGTTCATTCATCTTGATACCTTCGTTTAGAGCAGTACATTAGCATGAAGCCCGCAACAAACCTAGCGCACATAGACCTTTCCGTGGCTAAATTTTGTTTTAGGTGCAAACCTCTGATAGATTTCATCAATATCTTTCCTAGTTAAGGACAAAAATAATGAAAAAGATGCTGTTAAGTGCATTGCTTGCTACTACTCTAGTTGGTTGTTCAGATAACGATGTTGCTGACGTGGGGCTCGGTTGGTTTACTTTGAAAGACATCAAAGTCGGTGAGTTGAAAGACGAAGTGGTAACAGGTGTCACATGTCACATCGCCTCTATCGAAGCGGATTTCAGCTTAGCGGATCCAAGTGATAGCTCAATATCATGTCGTCAGACTGGCGAAATCACACCGGAAATGATTGCAAAAATAGATAAGAGTAAGTCCGGTGAAATTGTATTTAAGAAGTCAAAAAGCATTTTCTTCAAAACAATGAAGGTTCGCCGTATTTATGATGCCGATAACCAAACCTTACTCTACTTGTCTTATACAACAAAAGAGACCGATGGTAGTTTTAAGCATAGCCTTTCGACAGTCCCACTTTGGGGTACCAAGGCTTACGTTGAGCCAACTGAAGTGAAAAAGTAACGCGGGTAAATTTAGTTAGCGCGGAGCAGGCTCTTTCCGGGCGCTGCTGAGCAACAAGTTTAAAAAACAACCCATTGCAATACGACAAGCGTCATAAATTGCAGCTGCTTTGGTTGCTATTTACTCAGCTCGCTGATTTTTTCAGCGAGCAGACTTCTTTGTAATAAATCGCCACGATTTTCATTTTTTTGTGATACAATCCCGCCTCTTTTTTTTCTCACTCAAGAACAAGCATGAAGTTTCCTGGTCAGCGTAAATCTAAACACTACTTCCCAACTCACGCTCGAGATCCATTAGTAAACCAAATCCGACAGGCACCTAAGCTATATCGCCCAACTATTGTTGGTGTCGGTCAAACCATTGTAGATATCGAAGCACGTGTAGATGACGCGTTTTTAGAGAAATACAACCTGAGTAAAGGACATTCGCTCGTTCTTGAAGAAAGCAAAGCAGATGCACTTTACGAAGAACTGGTTGAGCAAGGCCTGATCACACACCAATACCCAGGTGACACGATTGGCAATACTCTTCACAACTACTCAGTTTTAGCCGATAGCAAATCCGTTTTGCTCGGTGTGATGTCTAAGAACATTCAAGTCGGTTCTTTTGCTTATCGCTACCTTTGCCGTACGTCTTCACGCATGAACCTTAACCATTTACAAACGGTAGATGGCCCTATTGGTCGCTGCTACACCCTAATTTCTCAAGACGGTGAGCGTACATTTGCTATCAACGAAGGTCATATGAATCAACTACTTCCGGAAAGCATTCCTGAAGAGATCTTTGAGAAAGCATCAGCCCTGGTTGTTTCTTCTTACCTAATGCGTGGTAAAGAAGAAGATCCAATGCCTAAAGCGGTACAAAGAGCGATCGACTTTGCTAAGAAGCACGATGTCCCTGTTGTACTTACGTTAGGGACGAAGTACGTTATCGAAGGTAACGCACAGTGGTGGCAAGAATACATTCGCGAAAACATTTCTGTTGTCGCTATGAATGAAGAAGAAGGTGCGGCGCTAACAGGTGAAACAGAGCCACTAGCAGCTGCTGATAAAGCACTTGAGTGGGTTGATCTCGTACTTTGTACAGCAGGACCAAATGGTCTGTACATGGCTGGTTACACCGACGAGAAAGTAAAACGAGAAACCACACACGACATCCTTGAAAGCTCCCTCGAAGCCTTTAACCAGTACGAGTTTAGTCGTGCGATGCGTAAAGAAGACTGTCAAAACCCAATGAAGGTCTACTCTCACATCGGCCCTTACCTTGGTGGACCACTAGAGATTAAGAACACTAACGGTGCGGGTGATGCAGCCCTTTCAGCCTTACTGCATGACATGGCAGCAAACTCTTTCCACCAAAAAGAAGTGCCTAACTCAGAAAAGCACGAAGTACGATGCTTAACCTACTCCTCGCTTTCTCAGATCTGTAAATACGCAAACCGAGTAAGCTATGAAGTGTTGACGCAGCACTCTCCTCGCCTATCGCGAGCGCTTCCTGAACGAGAAGATAGCTTAGAAGAGACTTATTGGGATCGTTAAAACGACAGCTTTAAAGCTAAAATATATCAAGGTCACCATTTGGTGGCCTTTTTGTTTTTATCTAGCACTATAACGAGTAGATTTCGTTAGTATGTCGCACAATACGAAGCAGTAAACTCTTTACAAGCCTAACCGAAACAGTACCATCACCAAGCAGACCTTTGCCTCACAATAATACTCGTTATAACTCAGGTAGTTTTTCAACGCTACCTGAGTGCCACTTTGGGGATTCTCCATGCAGTCAGATATCGAAATTTGCCGAAAAACACCACTTTCTTCTATTGATGTTATCGCGGAAAAAGTAGGACTATCACCCGAAGAGTATGACACTCACGGGAAGCACAAAGCCAAAGTCCACCCAAAATGTTTGGAACGACTCAAAGCAAATGATGACGGTAAACTTGTACTCGTCACTGCGATCACGCCGACTCCTCTTGGCGAAGGAAAAACCGTTACGACGATAGGCTTGGCGCAAGGTCTAGCAAAGCTTAATCAATCTGTTATTGCATGTATAAGGCAACCTTCGATGGGACCCGTCTTCGGTATTAAAGGTGGCGCAGCGGGCGGCGGTTATTCTCAAGTAGCTCCAATGGAAGAGTTAAACTTACACCTTACTGGTGATATTCACGCAGTGACAGCGGCGCACAACCTTGCTTCAGCCGCTCTTGACGCTCGCTTGTTCCATGAGCAACGCGAGGGTTATGATGCCTTTGAATCACGCACCGGGTTAAGAGCACTTAAAATCGACACGGCAAGTATTACTTGGAAACGAGTGATGGACCATAATGATCGTGCACTACGTAAAGTCAAAATTGGCCTCAATGATGCAGGAAAAACCATCAATGGTTTCGAGCGTGACGAAGGGTTCGATATTTCAGCCGCTTCCGAGTTAATGGCTATCATTGCACTAGCCAAAGATTTAAAAGATTTACGTCAACGTATCGGGAAAATTGTCGTAGCGTACGATTTGAACGGAAACCCCGTCACTACGGAAGATCTACAAGTTGCAGGAGCAATGGCAGTAACACTAAAAGAGGCGATTGCACCAACACTGATGCAAACTCTAGAAGGTGTTCCTACGTTGATCCATGCAGGTCCATTTGCAAACATCGCCCATGGAAATTCATCCATTATCGCGGACGATATTGCGCTAAAACTGTCAGGTTACACGGTAACTGAAGCCGGTTTTGGTTCGGATATGGGATTTGAGAAAGCGTGTAACATTAAAGCTGCTGCCGCTAACAAAGCTCCAGACTGTGTAGTGATCGTAGCAACATTACGCGGCCTCAAAGCGAATTCCGGACACTACGATTTACGGCCAGGTATGGCTATTCCAGATTCCATCTTTAATCCGGACCAAGCAGCATTGGAGGCTGGGTTTGAAAATTTAAAATGGCACATAAATAACGTTCATAAATACGGTTTACCTGCTGTCGTTGCCATTAACCAGTTTCCACAAGATTGTGTGAAAGAGCTTAAAGCTCTTGAAGAGCTGATTCACCAATTTAATCCCGAAGTTAAAGTAGCCATCAGCACCGCTTTTTCGCAAGGCGGACAAGGCGCAACGGAACTAGCTCAACATGTTATTGATGCGTGTACCACGCCTGTAGAGTTTTGTCCGTTATACAACAAAGAGCAATCATTACTCGAAAAGCTCATGGCAGTATGTGAAGCGGGCTATGGAGCAACCAATATAGAAATGACTCCTATCGCGACTGAACAGCTCAAACATTTTGAAAATCTAGGTTTTAACAACTTAGCGGTTTGCATCGCGAAGACACCACTATCTATAACCACAGACTCCGCAGTCAAAGGCGCACCAACTGGTTTTACCGTCCCAATCCGCGAGCTGCGCTTGTGTGCGGGCGCAGGATTCGTTTATGCATTATCTGGTACCGTGATGACGATGCCAGGCTTACCTGATAAACCCGCATTTATGAACTTAGATCTTGATGATGAAGGAAATATCGTCGGTCTCTCTTAGTGCAGTGATGACGTATCGCTATCAGTGAAGTGAGCATATTCATTGAGTGAGTGGTCTACTTACCTATCCACTCACTCTCAACAACTGTGAAAAGAGTTGTCTAAGGCCTTCTACTCTTGAATCGTTGATACAAAGCTCTCCTGCCTTACATCAACGCGCCTGTTTTAGACCTTTAGAGTTAAGACGCTAACCCTAAGCCTTGTTTAGCCATAGTTATTAAGCTAGAAAACCCTATTTATCTTCTTGTTTTGTCGCCACTTTACATTGTAAATCCATACTTGTTGACTTCTCCTTTCTACCATTTTGCGCCAATTTGATGCACGGGCTATTTAGCGCTTCACTAATATGGTGCAGTTGTCTTACAGTGAAATTTTAACCTCCTTGATTTTTAAGGAGATATTCTATGGCTCGATTCTTGTAGTAGACTTTTCACTAATAAGCACATTAGCACATGCTTTTCAAAACCTCTGCGTTGCATACCACCTCCTTCAGGTTAGCACCGTTTTGATGCATGTCAGAAAAGGGAAAGGGAATACTATGGAAGACGCACTTGCCGTAATTTTAGCAGGAGGGATGGGGTCTAGACTCAGCCCACTCACCGATGACAGAACCAAGCCAGCCGTACCTTTTGGCGGAAAATATAGAATTATAGATTTCACACTAACCAATTGTTTACATTCGGGTTTACGCAAGATCCTTGTTTTAACCCAATATAAATCTCATTCACTTCAAAAACACTTGCGAGACGGCTGGTCGATATTCAATCCAGAGCTAGGCGAGTACATTACTGCTGTTCCACCACAAATGCGCAAAGGTGGTGCATGGTATGAAGGAACCGCCGATGCGATTTATCACAACATGTGGTTGCTATCGCGAAATGATGCAAAGTATGTGGTTGTGTTATCCGGCGATCATATCTATCGAATGGACTACGCCGCAATGCTTGAAGAGCATAAAGAGAAAGGTGCTAAGCTCACCGTTGCCTGTATGGATGTTCCCGTAGAGGATGCTTCAGCATTCGGTGTAATGGGCACCGCAGAAAACGGGCTCGTTACTTCGTTTATAGAGAAACCTGAAACCCCACCTACCCTTCCTGGAAGCGCGACCAGAAGCCTTGTTTCTATGGGAATATATATCTTTGATATGGATGTTTTGAAAGAAGTGCTTGAAGAAGACTCAAAACTCGATTCATCAAGCCATGACTTCGGAAAAGACATCATACCTAAGCTGATTGATACGGAATCCGTTTACGCTTATCAATTCTGTGGTAGTAAAGGGCGCGTCGATAAAGATTGCTATTGGCGCGACGTAGGTACCATTGATTCCTTCTATGAAGCGAATATGGATCTACTAGAACCTGTGCCGCCAATGAATCTTTATCAGTCCAATTGGACGATTCGTACTTACGAGCCGCAGTTTCCACCAGCTCGTACTGTATCGTCGGCTACGGGTAATGAAGGTATTTTTATTAACTCCATCATTGCTACCGGTGTCATCAATTCCGGAGGCTCAGTACAGCACTCCATAATCTCCTCTAACGTACGCATTCAAGATAGTGCAACGGTAGTCGATTCCATCATTTTTGATGACGTAGAAGTCGGTGAAGGAAGTCAGTTGGTAAACTGCATAGTTGATAAACATGTTCGTATTCCGCCACATACTCAAATTGGCATCAACAAACTTGAAGATGCGAAGCGATTTAAAATCTCAGACAAAGGTATTGTCGTCATACCCGAAAGTTACCAATTCGATTAAACGACAAACTATCACAACAAAAAAGCGCACGATAATCATCGTGCGCTTTTGTTTAAGTGCCTGTAAACATTAGGCTATAACAAATAATCCATAATAATTAGATGTTACATACCGTTGACCAGCTACCATCTGTACCCGGTTCAGCCGCTGTCCACCAGTTCGCTTGGTAAACCACACCGTTGTGGATGATCTTATCACCTTGGTTAGCGTGGCTTGGATTACCTGCCCAATCCGTTTGTGGCAGAGCTGGGTATGTCACTAAACCTGTCGTATCACACGTACCTGGTTCAGTGGTACCACCACCCGTGCCCGCATTGAGATCACCAATTGGTAGAGCTGGCTGTTCAAACTTAAACGCAAACTCTTTACCACCAGAAATCACTGAGTAGTTAGCCGGACCAGAGATTGGTAGGTAGTAAACCATATCAAGCTCGTAAGTGCCGCCCGCCGGCAAGTCTTTCCATGCTGGTAGAGAGAACGACACACGGTGCATTACGCCATCTAAGCCACCAATGTTGTTTGCTCGAGTATGTCCAGAAGCAATTACTTTCAAACCACCACCTGATTGGTCTTTCGCGTTGTCCGGCGCAGATACTGGGATATCGAATTGGAATTCAGTACCGCCAGGGATCGCTTGACCAGTGTTGTTCGTAAACGTGATTTTCGGGTTAATTGGGTAGTTTTGATCGCCAACTTTGAAGCCGCCAACACTAACAGTAATGTCTACTGCTTCAGTTGGTGTTGGACCAGTCGCTACTTTATTACCGTAAGGCGTCGCAGACTTAAACTTGTCGTAGATAGCTTTGGTCATAGTGTTACCCATGTGGTATTCACCATTATCCGCCGCACAAGCTTGTTCAGTTGCATCTACTGCCGTACGATTACCATTTGCATCCAGTACGTAACAGTTGTAGTCACCGGCTAGTTCCCAGAACATGATACCGCCGATCTCTTTATCGATAACGTAATCGGCTTTCACCTCGATAGAAGCTTTATCTTCCGTAGATAGGAATACGCTCTTCTCCGCGTTCCACAACCAAGGTGCTACAGCAACGCTATCGTAATGACGAGTATAAGTACCAACAAACTTATCTGAAGGATCATTAACTGGGTCAAGACCGTAAGCAGCTGCGTAAGAGCCCCATATACCGTTTTCTAGGTTCTTAGCATGCCACATTGGGTTAGAACCAGCGCCCATTTCGTTTCCTTTAGGGTCGGTATCATGCCACATGTTGTCGATACCAATAGCGCCGTGACCACAGTTGTTCTTCTCACCTTCACCTGTGCCCGGTTGGCACTCTGCTTGGTTTGGTAGTGCCGCTCGGCCCCAAAGGCCATTTTCACCACCAGTAACACCTTGCCAACCACGGGTGTAGTAAGGAACACCAATGTTAATACGACCTGCTGGCATAGAACCACGGAAGTAATGGTAAGCCCAGTCTGTGTTCAAGTAACCGATACCACCGTATGCAGCAGTGCCGTATACGTTCCACTGCGCTAGCTCCGAGTCTTTACCTGTATCGAATAAAGCCGCGTTGTGACCAACGTGATCATTCCAAGCCCCATGCAAGTCGTAAGACATGATGTTTACGTAGTCTAGGTACTTAGTTACATCGAAGGTTTCCATCCCACGTAGCAAGTAACCTGAAGATGGTGCTGCGATAGTCAGCATATAATGAATACCATCTTGCGCGGATGCCGCATCAAGTTTCTCACGCAATACTTTCATCAGCTCTTGGTAAGACGCCCATAAATACTGACGACGTGGTTCCATGAAGTCTTTGTCGTAAGGGTTACCAGCACCAGCCATTGACGTCGGGTATTCATAGTCAATATCCAGGCCATCGAACTTGTACTGACGCATCATTTCAACGGCTGAAGTTGCGAACTTCTCAATACCAGCATGATTAATAGAACCGTCCGCATTCGTCGTCATGGTGTAGAAGCCACCATCAGCTACACGATCGCCGTTCGTATCGAAGTGACCGCCCGTTTCAGCCCAACCACCAATCGAGATTAGCGTTTTAACATCATGTTTTTGCTTGTAAGTTGCTAGTGCACCAAAATGACCTTTAAAACCAAGAGCAGGATCTACCTCAACGCCTGGCCAAGTTTTACCTGTAGCAGGGTTGTTAGGATCATTTACGTCGCCAACGTTTACTTTGCCGTCAGAACCAATGCTCACAAAAGCGTAGTTAATGTGAGTAAGTTGTTCCCAAGGAATGTCTTTAACAAGGTAAGTCGATTGTGGGTCGTCACCTGATCGCCAACTGGTGAAGTAGCCGATTACACGACGTGGGTGATCAGCCCCCATTTTCTCACGGCCCTCTTCGTCATAAATAGAACAGTAAGGAACATCTACACCCGTTGTTTGATAAAGACCATCAGGACGACAATTAGATGTCACTGCGCCGCCGTTTACCGTTAACGTCGCAAGTGCAGAATCTGCTCTTGCTCCAGCATCATCGGTAGCTCTCGCATATACACTTAATGAGCCAGCTTGTGAAGGGGTTACATCCAGCGTGTATGGCGCTGCTGTAGCAGTGCCAGCAAGTACACCTGCAACATAAAAATCAACTTTAGCAACGGTACCATCCGCATCCGTAGCATTTGCAGTCAGTGTTACGGAACCACCCAGGTCAATAGAGGTCGCAGAAAGCACGACATCCACTGTCGGCGCTTCGTTACCAGGTTGCGCTGATGCCACAGTTAACGTCACAACACTTGCCGTACTAACGGCACCTGCATCGTCATAGGCCTTGGTAGAGAACTCGTGCTGTCCTTCAGTTGCTGTCCACGATGCAGCATACGGCGCAGACGTTGCCTGACCAACTAATATACCATCAACAAAGAACTCTACTTTGCTAACAGTCCCATCAGTATCTGCCGCATCTGCAGCTAGGTTAACAACATCACCCGCAGTCACAGAAGCCGACGCAGAAGCCGACGCAGAAGGCGATGTCAGAGTAACCGTCGGGACTTCATTCTGAGGTGGATCAACCGGTCCAGCGCCATCACAAGCGCCAAGTGTTTCCCACTCGCCCCACTCACCAGATTGCGCTGGATTGTTGTTTTGCGTCCAGTAACGCGCTTTATAAGCATTACCTTCATGCTGAACTTGGTCGCCACCGTTATAAACTTTTGATGATTGCCAAGTTTCTAGAGGGGCACAGTCAACTGCTGCGTAGCTATTGAAGGCCATAAGACAAGAAGCGGTGAGTGTGCTTAGTGTGAACACGTTTTTCACTGCGTTGCCGTTTTTAAGGTGCATAATCGCTCTTCCTTAAGTTATTGTTAAAACAATACTAAATGCGCTAAACGAAGCGCATCTATACTTTTATTTCGACGTAAAATAACTTAAGTACAAGTTGGTGATTTCACACTATCTATTTACGAGTTTTCCACACCGCCTCGCAACAATCCACTAAATGATTGCAACAACGTACCTATTATTTGGCACCAGTAACTAATTTTATAACTCAAATAAATATGTCACTCGCAAATTAATAAAAAAGGTAAAAAAAGTCGCCATTTTGAAATAAAGATCACTAAGCCTTTGTTGACCTTGGCGTTTCATTAAAATGCCGCTTGTACTCGCGACTAAACTGTGATGGGCTCGTGTACCCGACCATTCTCGCTGCATCATTAACACGTCGCCCCTCTAACTGGATCAATTCGCGCGCTTTGTTAAGTCGAACTTTCTTAATATATTGCAGCGGAGATTCAAGCGTGACATTGCGAAATGCTTGATGGAAAGCAGACACACTCATGTTGGCTTCTTCAGCCAATGCTTGTACGTTCAACTGTTCATGATACGCTTGATGTACACGATTTAGTGCTTTAGCGACCCTCGCGTAAGAACCTTCTTGATGTGCTAGGTCAAATAAAACATACCCCTCTTTGCTCACCAAAGTACGATACACAATTTCCTCAAGAAGCAGCTCGCCAAGCATGATGACATCAAGCTCGTTACACATTGCTTTCATTAACCGTTTGCACGCATCCAACATACCTTCATTCATACGTACCGACTTAAGGCCGCAACGGGTAGCATCCAGACACTTATTACTGAATTTTTCAGCCTCTAATTTTTTAACGAGTTTATGAAGAAGCGTTGGCGAAATATCTATCGAAATGCCAAGTAAAGGCTCATTGTTTGTCGCAAACGCTTCGCACTCTAGTGGCATGGGAACCCCGACAACAAGGTAATCATCGGGCCCATATTGCACTGGTGTATCACCAATATGAATGTTCTTATGCCCTTGACCCAATACGATGATGCCGGACTGATAGACAAACGGCTGGCGATGATTCCCTTTGCTACTGCGATAAAACCATACGCCATCTATCGCTGTTTTCTTCATACCTTCTAGGTCATGCAGCCCCTGCTTTTCAACATATTGCTGCATGATATTTGCGAGAGTGTGCATTAGAGCGCTCCATCAATGACCAACGAGTTTGGTCTCTATTATCGTTTCGAGCACTATACTTCCTCTCGACTTTAACTTTCTAGCTCAAGAGCATTAATTTTGTAGAAATAGGCAAATTATTTGCAGAAATCGACCTGTTAACCATCATTAATCAGGACTAATATGCATGTATTCAATCTCCTTCACTGGAAGCAAGAGGGCTAATAATGAACTTTTCTTATGTAAACCCAACCAAGATTTTCTTTGGTCAAAAACAAATCGCAGCAATCAAAGAAGCTATCCCATCCGACCAAAAAGTTTTAGTGGTATACGGTGGTGGCTCCATCAAAAAAAATGGCGTGTACGACCAAGTAGCAGAAGCTCTTGAGGGACATGAATGGCTAGAGTTTTCAGGTGTTGAACCAAACCCAACCAAAGAAACACTCGATAAAGCAGTCGCAATGGTAAAAGAGCATGGTGTTGATTTTATTCTAGCGGTAGGTGGTGGTTCAGTCATCGATGGTTCCAAATACGTGGCAGCGGCATCAATGTATGATGGTGATGGTTGGGATATCATGATTGGTAAGCACCAAGTCACTGAAGCGACGCCTCTAGCTGCAATTTTGACATTGCCAGCAACAGGCTCAGAGTCAAACATGGGCGCAGTTATCACTAAAAAAGAAACTCAAGACAAACTTCCGTTCATGTCTCCAGCAGTGCAGCCAAAATTTGCCGTGTTAGACCCAGATGTAATGAAAACACTGCCAGAACGCCAGCTTATCAACGGCATTGTTGACGCATGGGTGCACGTATGTGAGCAATACTTGACGCTTCCTACCGGTGCAATGGTTCAAGATGGTTACGCAGAAACACTGCTGAAAACTTTAAAAACACTCGGAGAACAGTTTGCGGAACGAGACGACGATATGTGGCGCGCAAACTTAATGTGGTCTGCTAACCAAGCATTGAATGGGTTAATTGGTAGTGGCGTTCCACAAGACTGGGCGACACATATGATCGGCCATGAATTAACCGCTCTATGGGGCGTTGATCATGCGCGTTCTCTTGCAATTGTCCAACCATCGTTACTTCGTAACCAAATGCAGTTTAAGCGCCCTAAGTTAGAACAAATGGGTCGCAACGTATTTGCTCTTGAAGCAGGTGAGGATTTAGCAGAGCGCACAATCGAAGCTATCGAAGCGTTTTATCATCAACTTGATGTCGCAACTAAGCTCGAAAACTATGGTGAGAGCCGTGAACAAGCTATCGATGCCATCATTGATCAACTAAACAAACACGGCATGACTGTTTTAGGTGAAAACCAGGCGATCACACTTGAACGTAGCCGAGAAATCTTAGAGTTAGCTGTCTCATAACTGCAACAATTCTTCACTGCCCTTCCTAGGGTTTAACGGTATTGTGACTTAACAGTCACAATACCGTTTTTTTATGCTATTTTGTAAGCCACATCACGTTCAAAACGAGGAGGCTTCTAAAAACAACGATTCCCTCCAGACAAAAAATCGGCCGTGTTGGTTAGTAAAGAGACAACTGTCCAGCTTTACACAAATAAAAATAATTGAGATCAAAGAACGAGTTAACTCGTTAATTAAGTTTTGATTTGTTGTAGTGATGTACTACATAATTTTGTCTGTTCGAGAAAACACTTTATGTGGCTAGTTGTTGTCGTATTAGCATTCATACATATCATCAGTATCCGTAAAGGCTCTAAATGGCTCTTTTACGTTTCTAAACCATTACCAGTGCTCTGTATGCTTGGTATTTTAATTCAGTCCCCGGCTTACCCAATGCCATATGCGCATTGGATTTTGATTGGCTTATCGCTCTCGTTGCTTGGTGACGTGTTATTAATGCTCCCTAGAGACAAGTTCATTACAGGATTAGTGCTCTTTTGCTCTGCCCATCTCTCCTATAGTTATGGTTTTGCCATCATGTCAGCGTGGCATTTTACACCTTGGCTCCCAATTGCCTTGTTCGGACTCGGTATATGCGTCTACTGGTTGTTCCGACCGGATCTCGGTAAAGAAAAACGGCCAGTTGCTAGTTATATATTGGTACTGATGACTATGTGCTGGGCTTCGATCGAGTATTATTTGAGTGGGAAAACACAATCCTCCTCTTTTGCAGTGCTCGGAAGCTTTATCTTTATTATCTCTGGCATCGTATTGGCTTTCGAACGCTTTGGAGGACGGTCAATATTTTCACGACAAGTTGTCATGGTGACCTACTATTCTGCACAGACACTAATGGTTATGTCTGTTGTTGCGATTGTTGTTAGTTATCCGTATCTCGTTGAACTGAGTTAGTCATACTCTAGACTCTAGACTGCACCAACATTAAAGAAACATGGATGTATCTTGTAAGCGATCTGAATAGAGTCTTAAAATCATCGCCTAAACATTAGCTTATTCTTAATGAAATTACGCGCACAACTTGCTATTGTAAAAGGATATTTTTCCGTTATAGCGTGCCCCTTTGAAAGAGAATACTCCCGTCGTTGAGTTTAGCGACGTAAATAAGTGGTATGGCGATTACCACGCTCTAAAAGACATCAACTTCTCCGTGCATTCTGGCGAGATCGTCGTGGTGTGTGGCCCTTCAGGTTCCGGAAAATCAACGCTCATTCGTTGCATCAACCATCTTGAATCGATTCAAGAAGGCCAGCTTCATGTGTTCGACCAGCCTTCTCACGCAAAATCTCTCAAGCCCGGTAAAATCGGCATGGTGTTCCAACACTTTCACCTTTTTCCTCACTTGACTGTACTGGAAAACCTCACCTTAGCGCCGATTCGCACACTCAAATTATCAAAACAAGAAGCTGAAAAACGCGCAAAACATTACCTAAAGCGAGTCAATATTGAAGAGCAAGCGAGTAAGTATCCTATCCAGCTTTCTGGCGGTCAGCAGCAACGCGTCGCGATTGCCCGCTCCTTGTGTATGGAACCGGATTTACTCCTGTTTGACGAGCCAACTTCAGCGCTTGATCCGGAAATGATCAACGAAGTGTTGGATGTCATGGTTGAGCTGGCTCAAAGCGGAATGACGATGATTTGCGTCACGCATGAAATGGGATTTGCCAAAAAAGTAGCGAACCGCGTGGTATTTATGGATGAAGGCCAAATCTTGGAAATGAACTCTCCAGTCGCCTTATTTGAGACACCACAGCATCCACGCACCCAAGCATTTTTGAACCAAATTTTAAGTTACTGATGATAGTTCGCGTAATCAAACCTGTCCTTCAAGCTTTACTGCAAATGACGCTCCTCTTCATAGCGATTGTGTGGGTGTTGGACTCTGGTGCCGACGCTATGGGCTATCAATGGCAATGGGAGCGCGTACCTGATTACATCGCTTTTTATGAAGATGGCGAATGGTGGCCGGCAGAACTTATTGATGGGCTATTGGTCACGCTTAACATCTCTGCTATTAGTCTATTTTTTACCTTAGTGTTGGGGTTGGTCACCGCGTTACTAAGGCTTAGCGATTCGAAAGTCGGCAATGTTATTGGTACCACTTATGTCGAAGTAATACGTAACACGCCGTTGTTGGTGCAAATCTATTTACTCTACTTCGTGTTTGGCCCCGTGATTGGTTTGGACCGATTCAGCACCGCCGTTTTGGCATTATCCCTTTTCCAAGGTGCCTACACCGCGGAAATATTCCGTGCAGGTTTAAACAGTATTCCTAAAGGGCAATTCGAAGCAGCACAAACTCTCGGACTATCACCGTTTTACACCTACAAAGACGTGATTTTGCCTCAGGTTTTACAGCGCACATTACCGCCATTAACCAATGAAGTGGTTTCTTTGATCAAAAACTCTTCCATTGTAAGCGTGATGGCGATTTTTGATCTAACGACACAGGCACGCAACATCGTCTCAGAGACGGCGATGCCGTTCGAAATTTGGTTTACCGTGGCAGCAATTTATCTTGCTCTCACTCTGTCACTTTCTGGCTTGTCTGCATGGCTAGAACACAAACTCGGAGCCAGTTGGCGCAAATTATAAGGAGATAACATGAAGTTATTCAAAGCGACCATTACTGCATTATTAGGGCTAGCCATAGCTATGCCTACAATCGCGAAAGAAGATGTCGCCACACCCAATGTAGATCAAATCAAAGAACGAGGTACTTTGCGCGTTGGTATGTCAACATTTGTACCTTGGGCAATGCGTAACAAGCAAGGCGAGTTAATCGGTTTTGAAATCGATGTTGCCAAACGCTTAGCAGAAGATTCAGGTTTGAAAGTGGAATTCGTACCGACTGCGTGGGATGGCATTATTCCCGCACTACTGGCGAAAAAGTTCGACGTGATCATTGGTGGCATGTCTGTTACGCCTGAACGTTCCAAAAGCGTCTTGTTTACTGCGCCCTACTCGCACTCAGGCGTTCAAGTAGCAGCAAACAAAGAACTCGCCTCTGGTTTTAGCGAATTTTCGGATTTTGACTCACGACGCGTAAAAATTGCGGCTCGTCGCGGCGCATTCACCGTTCAAGTAGCCAGAGAAACCTTCCCGAAAGCGAAGATCCTGCAATTTGATGACGACGCGCAAGCGTTCCAAGAGGTGCTGAATGGTAACGCCCACGCGGTCATTGCTTCTAGCCCAAAACCAGAACATGAGACAGTGAAACACAGCGACAAACTATTCCTTCCATTCTCTGAGCGACTATCACAAGGTAACGAAGCCTTTGCAGTTCGCTTGGGGGAAGAAGATAAAAAGGCCTTTTTCAATAAATGGATTGAAGCAAGAACCCAAGATGGATGGTTAAAACAACGTTATGAATACTGGTTCTCGACATTAGATTGGCAAGATCAAGTCGCGCAAGGCCAGTAATCTAAATGGCTCGTGGACGCCGCGAGCCTATACTCTCCAATCATCCATTTTACTTTTCCATAACTTATCGGAGTCAAATTTTTGGGCGAACACACTACCACTCGCACAGCACCCGCGAAATCCAGCACAGGCTACCTTTTACCGCAATTAAACACACTAGACTGGGTACTACTTGTTATGTGCGGTATCGGTGGTGTTTGGCTGTACCATCGGTCCGCTGTTGGTGTGCATTATTTGTGGCAGTGGAAAGAGGCGCTTGAATTACTTTTCACGCCTAGAGCAGATGGTGGTTTGCCCTACTTCTTCCAAGGTTTGATTTCGACGTTAAGGCTCAGTATTTGGGGCATCAGCTTCGCATTAGTGTTTGGCACTTTGTTAGGCTTAGCACGCTTCTCTCGTTCCGTTTGGTTGCGCACACCTGCCAATGCGTTTATCCAGTTAGTGAGAAACATCCCTCCGTTGGTGTTTGTTTTTATTTTCTACTTTTTCATTTCTAACCAATTGATCCCGTTGCTCGGTTTGGAAGATCTTCTACGAAACTACAACGGCGAACCAAATGCGCTACAGCGCTTTCTGTTTGGGCCTTCTAACCTTTGGGAAAACCTTGCCTCTGGCGTGTTATGCGTCGGCTTACTCTCTTCTGCCTACATTGCAGAAGTTGTGCGCGGTGGTTTACAAAGTATCGACCAAGGTCAGTGGGAAGCGGCTGACTCATTGGGCTTGTCTCGATGGGTGAAATACCGATTTGTTATCGCGCCACAGGTGCTTAAATCAATAACACCTGCACTTGCCGGTCAAACCATCTCTTTGGTGAAAGACACCTCTATTGTTTCACTGATTTCGATACAAGAAATGACGTTTGTTGGGACAGAGATGGCAAATTCATCAGGGTATATATTTGAAATTTGGTTGATTGTCGGCCTTGCTTACTTCTTAATTTGTTTTGGTCTGTCACTTATTTTTCGCCATATTGAAGCAAAATCGGAAGCCATTTCAAATTAACTCAACCGCATATGTAATTAGGCACATTTGATTCTTCAAATCAGAATTGCACCCTGTTACATTGGCAAGATGCTAAATTTTCGGCGTTTTTCATGGAGTTAAAGAATCAATCCGACTACGAGCGATACATAAAACAAGATAATCTTGGTGAATATTACGTAGTTCTCAATCAATTCACTTTTCACAGTGTTTATCAGCCAATTTTTGATAGACGCCAACGTATTATTGGTATGGAAGCCTTACTGCGTATTCGTGGCATTGATGGTTCCCTAATTCGTCCTGACGTGTTTCTGGCCAATAATGGTCTTGATCCCTACTTTCGCTTATGTGTAGAGTTTTTATCCAGAGCAATGCACATTCGAAATTTTGCACGCTATTTCGCGGGGACGCCGATCAAACTGTTTCTTAACGTCATGCCTCAAACGCTACTCACACTAACCAAAGACATGGGCTTTAAAGATAACGGCCTGCTTTACAAACGCCTTTCCGAACTTGGTATGAGCCCATCAGACGTCGTTTTTGAAGTAGTCGAAGAGTCATGCGGAAATACGGATTTATTAATCAAAGCCGTACAGTTAATGAAAGCAAATGGTTTTATCTTTGCTATCGATGATTTTGGCGCCCAACATTCTGATATCGCACGTGTTCAGCAGCTCTGCCCTGACATCATCAAAATCGATCGTTCCTATTTGCTAGACTACTGCGCCGGAGAAACCTTTTCCATACATAGCGCCGTTGATCTAGCGGATCATATGGGAGCAAAAGTCATTATAGAAGGGGTTGAAGAAGACGTGCAGCTACAAGCTATGTATCAACTTAATTTGGATTATTACCAAGGCTTTTACTTAGGAAAGCCTTGCGCCATTCATCACTGGACAGATAGCCTAAACATCGAGACGACTGTGCATTAACACTGCCCACTTACAGCACAGTGAAACCAAAAAAGCGCCGATATAATATGCTCGGCGCTTTTTAGTTTTACTCAGATGTCACTTATTTAGTTAAGCGTTCATTTCCCTAGAAAAAATCAATAGAATTACGACCGCTCTTCGGATCACGAGTGGCTTGCGGTTTGTCTTCTTTTTTGCCTTTCTTAGCGGACTGAGACAACGCTTCTTTCTGCGCTTTACGCTCTTTATGTGCCGCTTTACGGCCTGTTGATTTAGGCCCAGAGGCTTTAGGTGACTTACTTTGACGAGACTTATCTTTACGAGAAGACTGCGCTTCTTTTTTCGCTTTCTTTTCTGCTTTTTGCTCTGCCGTTTCAGGTTCGGTTACTGGCGCATCGCAAACCACAACATAATATTCCTGGTTAAACTCAAAAAAGTCACCATCATACATCTTGCGGCGCTTACGTGTTTCTAGTTCACCATTCACCGCGACGTAGCCTTCCTCGATGATATGTTTTGCTTCGCCGCCACCGCTGACCAAGTTTGCGATTTTAAAAAGCTTGTACAGTTCGATTGGATGCGCATCAACATCGATGCCAATCGCTTCGATCTCAATCTCTTCGCCTTCTAAATACTCTTCGTGGTCGTAATCTTGGGTCATGTTACTTACTCTTACTATTTGATGCCCTGAAGTTTAAACGCAATGCTTAAAAATAGAAACCTCTGCCGATGTTCAATCACCGATTCGCCTTGGCATTTGAGCACCTCTTAACCCATTTAACTTGTCGCTTGTTAGCTTGTTAGCTTGTTAGCTTGTATACCGATGCGTAGCTCAAACGAAGCTGCAATTACGCAACCTGAAGGTATATACTCTCTAAGTTATTGTTGAAAAGAGCGAATACTTTGTCTCAACCAAGTAGAATTACCTTTGTCACTGCGAACTTGTTTAATTTTGTCGCACCGCCTAACGCCTACTATGATTTCGAGAACATATACTCGTTAGAGCAATGGCGAGACAAACTTTCGTGGACGCAACGTCAAGTTGAAAAACTGGAAGGCGACGTGATTGGCTTACAAGAAGTGTTCAGTATCGAGAAGACCCAGGAATTTTTTTCAACCATCGGCTACCCCTACTTTGCGACCGTTGACACCCCACATGTTGAAGATGAGTACATTTACTCAAGCCCTGTTGTGGCAATCGCATCTCGGTTTCCAATAGAAAAAGTACAAGCGGTAGAGTTTGACTTAGCAACGCTTGAGCCTTTTGGAGTAAGTGTTGTTCCAGAGTTCAGTCGCAAACCTATCTATGCCCAAGTAATACATCCTGTACTTGGTCATATCGCCGTTTACGTAACGCACCTGAAATCTCAACGCCCGGCCGACTCAGAACAACCAGAAACGTCTAGCACGATTATTGGGCGCTGGTTATCCACCCAGCAAAGAGGCTGGGAAGCAGCGATGTTAAGAGACGCGATGCAAAAGAGGTATCGAAAAGAACCAATGCCGACAGTGTTAATGGGCGATATGAATCAACCTATCACTCCTATCAGCGTTAACAGCGCATTGGTATCCAATACTGGTGACAGCGTCACTGAGTTACAACTCAAAGATGGTTGGTTATTGCAAAGTGACACCCTGAAGGATGAACGCCCAGCCACGCACTATCATTTTTCCACTGGGAATGTACTCGACTATATCTTGCTCTCGCAAGAGTTTGATACCTTATCAGATATATCGGTTGCCGAGGTTGTTGACTATCAGGTGTCTAACCAACATCTGATCAACCCGATTTATGACAGAGATAAAAACGCCAGCGACCACGCATTTGTGGCGCTGACTGCTGAAGTAAAGCTTTGAGCAACCTATTTAGTTACTTAGTGACGTTTCACAATTTTACGCGGGATAAGTTCTACGCCAGGCTTGTAACGCTTGGCGGAAGCGTTGAGTGCTAACTCCATTGCGCTGTCCGCGATCAACTCAAACTGTTGAGGCAAAGAGTTGATTTTCACAGGCAAGAAGTCCAGCAGTCGATTATCACCAAATGTTGCTAAACGCACCTTTCCCATCAGTTCTGGTTTTTCTAGCATTACATCCAACACACCTTCTAACAGTGTATATGACGTTGTAACAATGGCATCTGGCAATGCGTTCTCTGTTAACCACCTCTCTAAGACTTTCTTGCCTTCTTCCCGGGAGAAGTGTTGTCCATAACCCACTGTTGCCGTTTTACAACCTTGTTGAGAAGCAGATAGAAAACCGAGCTCACGCTCTTTTGAGACTTGAAGATCTTGCAATGCACCGATTAAGCCAATGGACTTTATATCCTCGGACAGTACTGACTGAGTGAGTTCAAGTGCGGCATCAAAATCTTCGCTGATGACACAACAAAAGTGCTCATCATCCATTGGACGGTCTAGCGCGATAACTGGCGTACCAGAATTTTGCAACTTAAGATAATACTCGTTTGCAGTGGGCATACCACTTGCCACAAACAACGCATCAATACGACGACTGACTAATGCTTCCGCCACCTTTTGCTCTGTATCAGGATCATCATCAGAGCAGCCAATCAAAATTTGGTACCCCGCTTTCCGAGAGTTTTGCTCTATCAGCTTTGCAAGACGCGCATAACTGGTGTTCTCTAAGTCTGGGATGATAAGCCCAAATGAGCGTGAATTACCTGCCCGCAAGGAAGACGCCGCATGATCTGGCTTATAATTGTACTCTTCTACAACGGCCATCACCTTTTTCTGAGTCTTCTCGCTGATGCGGTATTTCTGCGCTTTTCCGTTAATCACATAGCTTGCAGTTGTCTTAGAAACACCCGCTAATTTGGCTATTTCATCCAGTGTCATATTCTAAACCTTATTCTGTGCGCGCGATCATATTAATACATCAACGATCTTTCGATAAGTTGAATTATAAGCTGAACCGATTCAGTATAAAAGCTGAAAGGATTCAGCAAAACTTAAAAATTGACGTAAATCACCCGAACACGCAACAAACCAATTTGTGAGCTAGGCTATAGGACAGCGGCAAAGGCTCGTTTGTTAACGTCAGTTTTTAAAACAGTTTTTCTGAGTCTTTTAAAAAATTTACCAACAAGCTGAATCGATTTAGCTTGAAATATAAAAGGTTTGAGGAGTGATAAGCGCTCAGAAGAAGCGGCGTTCAACTTCTCACACAGAATACATTTTTAAATTGATACCTTAAGGCTGGAGAAGCACCATGCTTAAGCTAAATAAGAACGACATTACCCTCTCGCAATCAGCGACAGATAAGTTTGAAGCAATAAAGAGTATTGCTCATAGCCTGACTGATAAAGGCCTAGTTGAGCAAGGTTACGTTGAAGGCATGCTAAACCGTGAAAACCAAAACTCTACGTTTTTGGGGAACGGTATTGCCATACCGCACGGTACAACCGACACTCGTGCAATGGTGAAAACAACGGGTGTTGCTGTGCACCACTTCCCACAAGGTGTCGACTGGGGTGATGGCAATACTGTGTTCGTCGCTATCGGTATCGCAGCTAAATCTGATGAGCACCTTGGCATTCTTAAACAGCTCACCAAAGTGCTAGGCGCAGATGGCGTAGAAGAACGTCTGCGTAATGCAAAAAATGAAGACGAAATCATCGCCCTACTGCACGGTGATGTTCAGCTTGAAGCAGACTTTGACGCTTCTTTAATTCAACTGATGTTCCCTGCGAGCGACATGCTACAGATGAGTGCTGTTGCTGGTGGTCTGTTGAAAAATACGGGATGTGCTGATAACGAATTCGTTGCAGATCTCGTTACCAAACAACCAACTCACTTAGGTAATGGCCTGTGGTTAATTGGCAGTGACAAACATGTCACTCGCACAGGTGTGTCATTTGTCTCGACGGCAAACGACTGCGAATATGAAGGTCAAAAAGTGCGTGCACTTGTCGCGTTCGCGGCATGTAACAATGCTCACCAACCTATCCTAAAAACGCTTTCTAATATTGTGTTTAACAATGAACACGGCAAGCTTTTAGATGCATCAGTAGAACAGATTCTTGCTTTGTTCAAAGGTGAAGAAGTCACAGCTGCATCTTCAGAAGAAGGCAATACCGCTGTATTTAAAATCAAAAACTCTCACGGCCTACATGCTCGTCCGGGGGCAATGTTAGTCGCAGAAGCGAAAAAGTTTGAATCCACTATACGTGTTTCCAACCTAGACGGAGATGGAAAAGCAGTAAACGCGAAGAGCCTAATGAAAGTCATCGCGCTGGGCGTTAAGCACGGTCACCAACTTCAATTTACAGCAGAAGGCCCTGATGCGCCGCAAGCCTTGGAGTCTATCGGAAATGCAATCGCTTCTGGCCTTGGTGAAGGTTAAGGATTCGATATGACAAACAAAACAAATAAGGTTGTCACTATTACGCTCAACCCAGCATTGGATTTAACAGGTTCAGTAAATGAACTAAACGTTGGTTCCGTGAGCTTAGTACAGCAAAGCAATCTCCACGCTGCTGGTAAAGGTGTCAACGTAGCAAAAGTATTGAGCGATTTAGGCGCAGACGTCACGGTTACCGGCTTTCTCGGTAAAGATAACCCTGAGCTATTTCATCAGCTTTTCAATGACATCAACGTTAAGAATGAATTTGTGGAAGTAAAGGGTGCCACTCGTATCAACGTTAAGCTGGTTGAGGCCAATGGCAACGTCAGTGATATCAACTTCCCTGGCGTTCAAGTAGCGGCCGACGAAATTACTCGCTTTGAGGAGACACTATTTCGTCTAGCGGAGACGCATGATTACTTTGTATTGGCAGGCAGCCTACCGGGCGGTGTTACTGCAGAGCAATGCGCTGCATGGATAGTAGCACTGCATCAACAAGGCAAAAAGGTGTTGTTCGACAGTAGCAAAGCCGCATTGAAGTCAGGTATTGATGCTCACCCATGGTTAATTAAACCTAACGATGAAGAACTTGGTGATTTTGTTGGCGAACATCTAGCAACACCTGAACAGTGCCAAGCTGCAGCGCAAACACTGAGCGACAAAGGCATAGAAAACATCGTGGTTTCTATGGGACCTGACGGTGTTATGTGGCTCAACCAAGGCGAATGGCTTAGTGCAAAACCGCCTCGAATGCATGTCGTGAGCACCGTTGGCGCAGGCGATACGCTGGTCGCTGGCTTGTGTTGGGGCCACATGCAACTGATGCCTAAAAACGATTTATTGCGCTTCGCTACGGCACTTTCTGCTTTGGCAGTTAGTCAAGTTGGCGTAGGGCTAACCAGTCAGGAAGAACTGGAAAATATCAAGCGACAAACTGAAGTTAGCGCGCTTTACCCTATTACAAACTTAGAACAAAACTAAGGAACAGAAGGTTATCGTATGAATATTGCCATTATTACTGCCTGTCCGAGCGGTGTAGCAAATAGCATCCTTGCGGCAGGATTACTAGAACAAGCCGCCGCAAAATTAAACTGGAATGCCAAAATAGAACGTCAATCAAGTGTGGTTGAACCAACACTATTGACGGAAGCTGACGTTGAACAAGCAGAAGTCATTGTCATTGCGGCAAATACTAGCGTCGACACTTCTCGTTTTGTAGGAAAAAAGGTTTACCAAGCGGAAATTAGCGAAGTAGCAAAAGACGCAACTGCGTTTCTCCAGCAAGCGGTTGAAAACGCCACTTTACTTGAAAAAGCAACCACACTTGCAGCCCCTATCACTACAGATACAACATCAGCATCAAAGAAGATTGTTGCAATCACGGCATGCCCTACTGGCGTTGCGCATACCTTTATGGCGGCAGAAGCTTTAGAAGAAGAAGGCAAGCGTCGTGGCCATCAAATCAAGGTGGAAACTCGTGGTTCAGTTGGCGCTAAAAACCAACTGACTGAGCAAGAAATTGCAGACGCCGATCTGGTGATCATTGCTGCGGATATTGAAGTGCCACTTGATCGCTTTAACGGCAAAAAGATGTACCGCACGAAAACAGGTCCAGCTCTGAAGAAAACAGCCGAAGAGATGGACAAAGCATTCGAGCAAGCCACGGTGTATCAACATTCTGGTTCAGCTAACTCTTCATCTTCCACCGAAGAGAAAAAAGGCGCTTACAAACACCTAATGACGGGTGTTTCGCACATGCTTCCTGTCGTCGTTGCAGGTGGTTTGATCATCGCTCTATCTTTCGTGTTCGGTATTGAAGCATTTAAAGAAGAAGGCACACTAGCAGCAGCCTTGATGAACATTGGTGGTGGCTCTGCATTCGCATTGATGATTCCTGTACTTGCTGGTTACATCGCGTTCTCAATTGCTGACCGTCCGGGTCTGGCTCCTGGTCTTGTTGGCGGTATGCTAGCAAGTTCAACGGGTGCTGGTTTCCTAGGTGGTATCGCAGCTGGCTTCATTGCCGGTTATGCAGCGAAGCTCCTTGCGGACAAAGTAAAACTCCCACAATCGATGGAAGCGCTTAAACCAATTCTGATCATTCCATTTGTAGCAACATTGTTCACTGGCCTTGTCATGATCTACATCGTAGGCGGCCCAGTTTCAGGCATCATGAACGGCCTGACTGACTTCCTAAACAACATGGGTTCTGACAGTGCAGTACTACTGGGTATTATCCTTGGCGCAATGATGTGTTTCGACCTAGGAGGCCCGGTAAACAAAGCCGCTTACGCATTTGGTGTTGGCCTTCTGGCTTCACAAACTTACGCACCAATGGCGGCAATCATGGCCGCAGGTATGGTTCCTGCGCTAGGTATGGGTTTAGCGACCTTCATTGCGAAGAACAAATTTGAACAAAATGAACGTGAGGCAGGTAAAGCATCATTTGTCTTGGGCCTGTGTTTCATCTCTGAAGGCGCAATTCCATTTGCTGCGAAAGATCCAATGCGCGTGATTCCATCTTGTATGGCAGGTGGCGCGCTTACTGGTGCCCTATCGATGCTATTCGGTGCGAAATTAATGGCACCACACGGCGGTCTATTCGTGCTGCTAATTCCTAACGCAATTTCACCAGTATTAATGTATTTAGTGGCTATTGCAGCGGGTACAGCGGTAACTGGCTTTACTTACGCATTCTTAAAAAGCAAAGCAGAAGCGAAACAAGAAGTCGCAGCTTAATTAGAGCGACTCCGGTTAACAATGCCACCCTCGAATTTGGCATTTAGCACCTCCCTTTAATTCCGGTTAAGGGAGGTGTTTTTTATTCCGCAGCCGGAACGGCTACAATGTCTACTTTCCCACTGCTCATATCCACCGTTGCTTGATAAGCGCTATGCGGGTCACCGTAGTGCTTGAAGGTAAAGTGGTAAACGTTAGCTGGCGTCCACAAGGTTTTTGATTCTGCGGGCAGAATGTCATAGCCGTCTTGCTGATAAAGCTCTGTCGCCATTACATTTGCGATTGCCGCCTGCTGGTTAGCGTCTCGATCCACCTTTGGCTCTAGTGACGGGTTACTTGGATAAGACTCACCGTTGTAACTCATGAGTCGATAGGAGCCATTACTCCAAACGATAAAGTCCTGCCAACCATTACTGTAACTGTCGGCTAGTACAATAGGCGTGCGAGTTACCGACATTCGATTAATAACGTTTCCCTCATTATCAAACATATATGCAGAGCAGCCACCACTACCACAGAAATAGCGATCTTGAAGCAACACTATGTGTTCTGCCTTGCCATCGCTGTTTAGGTCGGCGCTACCCGATAGATAACGTAGATTGTCTTGCTCGAGCGACAGCCCTTCAGGGGCTAAAACCTTACTATCAATCCAACTGGAAATGACTTCAGCACTAACACTGTTGACTTTAGGGGCAGGTTGTTTGGTTTCTGTCGGCATGCTATCCGTCGCGGTGCAGCCAACCAAGGTGAAAGAACCAATGAAGAAGAGTCCGTTTAATATGCGCTTATTCATGTAATCTCAATCTTTGATGTGTCGTTACATGAGTATACGCATGATTTGCATTGTAATCGTAAGAAAATCATTAAAATCAAGCAAATGAATGGTTTGGTATATATTAGTAAGATCAAAAAAGCCCCGAAGAAAACCTTCAGGGCTAGGCAGGAAGCTGGCAAATAGCCAGGAGTCCCTATGCAGTGGTCGGTTTTACCCTAAACAGAATTGCAAACATCACTGGCACCACTATCAGTGTCAGTACAGTAGCAAAACCAAGACCTGCCATAATCGTTATTGCCATCGAGCCAAAGAAGGCGTCGAAGACCAGTGGAATCATCCCCAAGATAGTTGTTAGCGCAGCCATACTTACCGGACGAACGCGGCTTATCGCACTATCAACAATCGCGAGGTAAGGATCTTTACCTGACTCCAACTCAAGGTTAATTTGGTCAAGCAACACAATACCGTTTTTCAAAATCATGCCACTTAGGCTTAACAAACCAAGGAATGCTGTAAAACTGAACGGCATGTTCGTGGTAAGCAAACCAAAAGCAACGCCAATGATCGCTAACGGAACGGTGAACCAAATTACCAACGGCTTTTTGATTGAGTTAAACAATAAAATAGTAATGATGAACATCAACAAGTAACCCATCGGCAATGAACCGAATAGGCCTTCTTGTGCATCTTTGGATGATTCGTACTCACCACCCCATGTGATTTCGTATCCTTCTGGAACATGCAATGCCATCACTTTAGGCTGTACACGAGCAAATAAGCTTGCTGCCGTGTCGTCACTCAACACATCATGGTCCGCGAGAACGGTTAACGTACGCTTACGGTCACGACGCTGAATTAGCGGCTCACTCCAATCCAGTTGAACGCCATCAATCACTTGATCAACCGGAATATACGTTTGCAACGAAGGACTCCAAATGGTCACGTTTTGTAGTGATTCAAAATCTACGCGTTCTTCTTCAGGAAGACGTGTCATAATTGGCAACGTATGTGTACCATCACGCAAGTAACCTAAGGTGCTACCACCAAACGTCATTTGCAGTGTGCTTGAAAGATCTTCTTTCGAAATACCTAAGCGACGAGCTTTAGACTCATTGAAAGCGGGTACAAGTTCCTTGGTGCGCTCTCGCCAATCGTGACGAATGTTTCGGGCACCAGGGTCGGTATGAAGGATGTCTTCAACTTGCACCGCCAAGTCACGTAAAACTTGTGGCTCAGGGCCAGTAATACGCGCTTCGATCTTAGACGCTGGTGATGGACCAAATTCCATCAATTTAAACTGGAACGTAGGCGCATCAAATGTTTTCGCCAGATTCGCATCTAACTTATGCAGCAAACCAAACATTTTCTCACGATCAGTCGCGCGAACTTGGAACTGAGCGTACGCTTCGTAACTTTTTTCTGGTTGATAGGTTAAAGCAAAACGCTGTAGACCCTGCCCAATCGAAGCAGAAACAAAGTCAATATCATCTTGCTGACGAATGTAGCTTTCGACCTCTTCAGCTTTTTTGATCGTTTCACGGATGTCAGTACCCTCTGGCATCCACATATCCACGTAGAACATCGGCGTATTCGATGGTGGGAAGAACTGCTGTTTTACATTACCAAATGCCACGACAGCACCCACTAATAGCGCCACCATGCCAGCAACGGTAAGCCAGCGGAATCGTAATGCAAATTTCAGCGATGCCCCAAATACGACAAACAACCAGCCTTTATAAGGATCATCTTCGCTAGTACCCTGCTCTTTGTTTTCCTCTTTCAACAAAAGATCGGCAAGGAAAGGCGTCAGTGTAATAGCGGTAATCCAGCTTAAAAATAGTGAGAAACACAGCACCCAGAATAAAGAGCCCATGAACTCACCTGTCGCATCTTGCGACAAGCCGATAGGTGCAAAAGCCGTAATTGCAATAACAGTTGCGCCCAGCAAAGGCCATTGTGTTTGCTTTACAATATCGACAGCCGCTTGAACTTTGGTACGCCCTTTCTTTAGGCCAACCAATATGCCTTCCACGACAACAATCGCGTTATCAACCAGCATACCCAAGGCAATAATTAACGCGCCAAGAGAAATACGATGCAGTTCGATGTTGTTGTAATTCATCAAAATGAAGGTACCAAATACCGTCAATAACAACACAACTCCAATGATGACACCACTGCGTAAACCCATAGTAAACAGCAACACAATGATTACGATCGCCACTGCCTCCGCTAGACTAATTACAAACGCTTTAACAGATTCATCCACCTCATTGGCTTGGTTGTAAAAGTAGTTCATATCGATGCCAGCAGGCTTGATAGACTCAAGGCTCGCGAGCTCCGCATCCAAACGTTCACCAACCTCAACCACGTTCACACCCGATGCAAACGAGATACCGATATTAATCGCTTTTTGACCGTTAAAGAGTACGACGTTGCCTGGCTTCTCTTGAATACCGCGAGAAATCGTTGCTACGTCTTTTAGACGAATTAGATTTCCTGTGTCACGGCCATGAATGATCAGATTTTCTAGTGCTTCTACAGTGTTTAAGGTGCCGCTTGGGCGAATAACAAGGCTTTCGCCATTGACCATCACTTCCCCTGCTGAAACCACATTGTTTTGCTGGTTCAACAAGCTCGAAACCACATTCATGTCTAAGTTCAGTGCAGCAAGGCGATCAAGTGAGATCTCAACGAATAGCATTTCTTGCTGATCGCCCGTGATGTCTACCTTACCAACACCATCAACAAGCTCGATTTCACGGGTCAGGTAATCCGCATAACGTTTCAGCTCTACATAGTCGTAATCGTCACCAGTGAGCATTAACATCACGCCATAAACGTCACCGAAATCATCAATGATCTGTAAAGACTGAACACCTTGAGGCAATGATGGTCGTAAATCATTAATTTTACGGCGCATTTCATCCCAAATTTGCGGCAGTTCATCAGGACCATAGTCCATTTCCATGCTCACCGTTATTTGAGACATACCATTAGAAGACGTAGAGGTAATTTTGTCGATATAAGGGAGTTTTCGAATCTCTTTTTCTAGAGGATACGTCAGCTCTTCTTCAACTTCTTTTGACGTCGCGCCAGGGTATGTTGAGATGATCATGGCATCTTTGATCGTAAATGCCGGGTCTTCTAATCGTCCAAGCTCCAAAAATGACGTTAAACCACCAACAGCAAGGATAATAATGAACAACCAGCTGATGACTTTGTTTTTTATTGAATACTCAGCAATGTTCATTATTGGTTATTCTCCACAACATCCACATGTTTACCTTCGCGTAATTTACGCAGATTTGAATTAATCAGAATATCGCCCTGGCTAACACCTGACGACACAATGGCTCCATTGCCATTCACTTGAGAAATCATGACAGGCACCCGTGTGACAATGTCACCTTCTTTTTTCCACACAAAGAACTCATTCCCTTCACTGCCTGCTTGAAGCGCCGTGACAGGCACACTGTAACCATCAATAGAGGTAATGCCCGCCTTCACCATATCGACCAAAACGCTTACGCTGGTTCCCGGTAATATCTCTGTTTTTGGCTGTGGCATCGTCAAGTACATTTCGTAGGTTTGAGTTTCAGCGTTGGGTTCACTTGTGTGCTCTAAATAGTCCAAAGCAAATCTGCCATCGATGCCGGAAAAGGTTGCTCTAGGCTTGTAGCTCATGCTGTCTGAGTTTGGGTCTACCATCGCTAAAACATTGTCGGAAAGCTCAATACGCACGTAAACCAAATCGTTTTGGTATAGGTTTAACACGGGTTCACCAATTGCCACACGCTCAAAACGTTCTTTGAAAACATCAGATACTTTACCGGCGAACGGGGCGAATAAACGGGTGTAATTCAATTGATTGGTCGCGTTATAGAAAGTAGCCTCAGCTAGCTCTTTATTGGCTGTTAGCTCATCAAGTTCCGCTTTTGAAATCATTTGACGTGCATGCAAGTCTTCACCGCGTTTAAGCTGACGAATTGCAAGTGTGTATTGTGCTTCTGCGTCATTCACGGCTTGCTTCTCTTTGCTATCATCTAGCTTTGCGATCATTTGCCCCTGCTTCACAACGTCACCCGCTTTAACCAATACGTGCTGAACTTCCCCAGCGCGGCGAAATGCCATTGGCGTTTGTTCTGCAGGCACTACTATGCCTTTGAACGCGCGATGTTGACTTTGTACTGGTGCATCCACCGAGATAGTCGACACAAAAAGTGGCTGCTCGACGATAGCTTGGTTTTCATTTTTGCACCCTGTTAAAACTGCAAGTGCAATCGCAGAGATCGTAAGTAGAGAACGTTTCATTAAATGCCTCCCTCACGAACCCAAGCTTTCACCACTTGTCCTTCAACCAGTCTCTCAACACCAGCAATAACAACGTAATCATTGTTATCAAGCCCGGCTTTCACACCACCTGCTGCGTCAAGTGAGACAGTGACTTTATTGACCTGCTGCGTGCTTCTGTCCATTACCCAAACTTCACCTTGCGTCCCATTTTTGTTGACCCAAGCAGACTGAGGTAACGTCATCGCGTCCGATACATGTTGTTTAGCCATGTGTACCTGCCCTGTCATACCTGTCAGCAAATTGCGATCTTCTGGCCGAGTGATGGTCACGATCGCCTCATAACTATTGGTATCGATGTTTGGCTGCGTCGAAATTTCTTTAAATTGCCCAGGAATACGTTTTCCTGGCTCGCTATCCATCGTCACCCACATATCGGAGTTTTGCAGTGACTCAAGTGATACAGATTCCGCATAACTTACAGGCAAGGTGAACGACACATCCAACGTCGTGTTATCAATGAGATTCAAGATCTCCTGCTTCTCTGCTACTACTTGAAACGGGTTGACATAGGTATATGACACAATACCATCAAACGGTGCATGAATTTTGGTATAGCTCAAATCGGTTTTAGCTTGTTCGTAGTTCGCCAATGCCGCTTTATATTGAGTTTCTTTCTGATCGTACTCATCAGTACTAATGAGTTTTTTTCCGTAAAGGTTTTTCGCGCGGTTCCATTGTGTTTTCGCTAACGCGTACTGCGCTTGAGCGGCATCTAACGCAAGCTGAAGATCTTTAGGGTCTAACGTTGCGAGCACTTCACCTTTTTGGACCTTTTGACCCATGCGTACACGTAATTCATCTACCTCTCCACCAACCTGAAAAGAAAGCTGCGCGCGATGTGTTGCATCAATACGCGCTAAAAAGGCGTGCGAGTCTTCAAGTTCTAGGTCTTTCACCGCCAGTAATTTGACAGGTTTGATTAAAGGTTCAGACGGCTCAGAAATGGCTTTATTACACCCAGTTAGCATCCCAGAAAGACTTAATGTCACCACTGCGCCAACTAAAGTGCGCCTTAAATATTGTTTTCGCACCCGCTTTCTCCGTAGGTTTTATATATTACACAGCCGTGCAGTATAAGCAGAATTTGAAATTGATCAACATATTTTCCAGGTGGATAGCAAATTAATTAGTCAAAGCGTTCGGTTTCTGGTAAAAGTAAGCGCGTGATTAATATTCGGGAAAATTCGAACTATGAATGAAAGAAAGCAGGGGCGTAGAAGTGCTGAAGCAGCAGAACAAACTAAGTGTCTGATCCTTAAAGTGGCAGCAGATATGTTTTGTGAACTTGGTTACGAGCGTGTCTCGCTGCGCAATATCAGTGAAAAGGCTGGTGTTTCACATAGTTTGATCCGTCACCACTTCGGCAGCAAAGAGAAAATCTGGCAAGCGGTTAGCGATGCAATGGACGAGTTCATGCAGTGCTATATGGCTGAACTCATCAATGAAATGCCGGAGAACACACCTTCGAATAGAAAAATTTATCTGTTTATGGTTCGCATGCTAGCATTTGCTCTCGTCAATCCTCATCCAGTACAGATGATCGCCGATGCCATTCGACAAGGCGATGACGGTGCTCTACTGCAGTATTTCTTAAAGTCAAAAGATGAGTTCGCTGCAATATTTACCGGAATTTTCGAGCAGTACAACAGCGAAAACCCTAATGCACAATTTGATCAGTGGGAATCAAAGTGGCAAATGTTGATCTTCGCACATGGTGCTGTCAGTCTCGCGCCAATGATGCAAGAAACATGGCCGGATATTGCAGATAATCGCGAAAAACTGCTGATCAAGCATTGGGAATTGTTTAATACCATTATGGCCTCTCAATTTGGGATCCCAAAAGAAGAGATGATTCATCCGGAAAAGCTTGAAGATATCGTTATTGATATGTGCTGTACTATTGATGAAGCAGTAAACTAAAAGTAAACAAGCGAAAAGAAGACATAAAAAATGCCGAGCTACAAAGCTCGGCATTTTTGTTTCAATTCGTTTTAACCACGGTAGTAGCGTTGTGGTACGAACGGCATTTTTTCAACTGTCATTGGTAGCATTTTGCCACGCACTTCAGCGAACACTTCAGTACCAATCGCCGCCAAATCCGCACGAACATACCCCATTGAGACTGGCTTACCTGCATTCGGGCCCGCCGTACCGCTGGTTACAACGCCAATTTTAACGCCGTCAGCATCAAACAGTTCAACACCTTCACGCACTGGCGCTTTGGTTTGACCTACTAGACCCACACGCTTACGCGCCACATCTTTAGTCTCAATCTGCTTAAGAATAATGTCTGCGCCAGGGAAACCACCTTCACGTTCACCACCAATACGACGAACTTTTTGGATACCCCATAGCAAGCTCGCTTCAACGGGTGTTGTTGTTGTGTCTAGGTCATGACCGTATAGACAAAGGCCACACTCAAGACGAAGTGAATCACGAGCACCAAGGCCAATCCATTCAACTTCATTTTCCGCAGTCAGTTTACGTGCTAGCTCTTCCGCTTTGTCAGCAGGAACCGAGATTTCGTAACCGTCTTCGCCTGTATAACCACTACGAGAAACAATGCACTCGGCGCCTAAAATATCGACTTTACGAATATCCATGAACAGCATTTCAGAAACTTCTGGTGCAAAACGCACCAATACAGCCGCCGCTTTAGGGCCTTGGATTGCAAGTAGAGCTCGGTCTTCGATAATTTCTAGCTCAACACCAGATGGTAAATGCGCTTGTAGGTGTGCGATATCTTGCGCTTTACATGCTGCGTTCACAACCACAAACAGATGATCGCCTAGGTTAGCCACCATCAAGTCGTCCATGATGCCGCCCTCTTCATTAGTGAAAAAAGCGTAACGCTGTTTACCAGACTCAAGATCCACAATATCCACTGGGACTAATGTTTCTAGGAACGCAGCTGCACCGTCACCAATTAGGCGAAGCTGTCCCATGTGAGAAACATCAAACAGACCTGCCGCATCACGAGTATGTAAGTGTTCCTTCTTTACGCCTAGAGGATACTGAACAGGCATATCGTAACCCGCGAACGGGACCATTTTGGCACCAACTTCAACGTGAAGTGCGTGTAGTGGTGTTTTCAGTAGTTCTTGAGTCATTTTCGTCTCCATTTAGATAGACCCGAGAATGCTATCGGCATTCGATGTGTTTCCAATAATAAACATGGCTCATTCTATTTTGCACGAACAAGACGTAGATCGACTTGCAAAAGTGTGACTCTTAACATTTTAATCACAACAAATCGTACAAAAAAAGCGCTTTAATGAGCAAGTTCTCATCAAAAAAGCGCTTTTTCATCATAACGACCACCAACAGCAATCGTTTGCTTTCACTATAGGAAATTTACAAGTATTTATCACTATTTGGCTGTCACCCACAAAATGAGCGCATCTTCCTCGCTAACACTGGTCAACATATGTCCCATATTTGCATCGTAATAAACGCTGTCTCCCTCGCTTAAAACAACAGGTTCGTAAAACTCAGAATAGAACATGACCTCACCAGATAAGATAAGTAAAAATTCTTCGCCGTCATGACGAACCCAGTCTTTATATTCATCAAAACTACGAGCTCGAATTTGGCTCTTAAACGGCATCATTTTCTTATTGGAAAGTTGAGTAGCGAGCAGTTCATGTTCATAAGTTTGTGTTGGGTGTGGTTTACCTTCATTCTTCTTGGTAACATCCCTGCGCCCTGTCGCTACCTTTTTTCTAGGTGGTTCAAAGAGTTGTGGCATGTCAATTTGTAAGCCTAGTGCCAATTTTTGCATCGCTTGAAACGTCGGGGAGATCTGCTCATTTTCTATTTTGCTCAGTGTAGATCGAGCAAGCCCGGTTCGCTGACTGGCCTCTTCTAATGTGATACCGAGTTTCGAGCGGATATCCTTAATACGCTGGCCCAGTTTTAACGGCTCGATATTTTGGTCATGTTGCTCTTTTGCCAACGTCATCGATGGGTATTCATCGTAAATACTTTCTGCCATAAATCCCTCTATAGATATCCATATTTTTTGTCTTACTCGCATTGTGCATGAAGCACATAGTGGATAGAAGTCCACCAAGTGAATTAAACCGTGCTCTTGTTAACAAATTTTGAAATCTTGTTTCCTATAGGAAATTTTTGGTTGATTGTTCCCGTCACAGGCGCTATGTTACCAACTTGTTAGATGTAGAGATGCATATTTCCGTAAGAGATTGGTAAAGGAAACACGCAATCCAACGGAGTTTTTGCCCAAATTTAGGGCCGGATGTTCACTCTGTTCTGCTACGCAGTTCAGCTGTTTTTGAGGACAAATGAACCACAACCGCAAATCATAACTCATCTATTGCGGGTTCATTTTCAGATTTGGAAGGTCAACTACCATGAATAAGAGTTACCCTAACCACAGCTTGGAAAACTTTTTCTCTACCAACCTCTCTGCGACAGATGATGCTGTCTTTGCTGGAATTCAAGCGGAATCCGCTCGCCAAAACGAACAAATCGAACTTATCGCTTCTGAGAACATTGTTTCTAAAGCGGTAATGCAAGCTCAAGGCACATGCCTAACAAACAAATACGCTGAAGGCTACCCAGGTCGTCGTTACTATGGTGGTTGTGAGCACGTAGATACAGTGGAAGCCATTGCTATCGAACGCGCAAAAAAACTTTTCAATTGTGAATACGCAAACGTTCAACCACACTCAGGCGCACAAGCAAACGGCGCAGTAAAACTAGCACTGCTTCAACCTGGTGACACCATTCTTGGTATGTCTTTAGACGCAGGTGGTCACCTGACGCACGGTGCACGCCCTGCACTTTCTGGTAAATGGTTTAATGCAGTTCAATACGGTGTTGATCGCGAAACACTGGAAATCAACTACGAAGATGTTCGTGAGCTAGCACTTGAGCACCAACCTAAAATGATCATCGCAGGTGGTAGCGCTATTCCACGTACTATCGACTTTGCAAAATTCCGTGAAATCGCAGACGAAGTAAATGCAATTCTTATGGTCGACATGGCACACATCGCCGGTCTTATCGCAACAGGCGCGCACCCTAGCCCACTGCCACACGCACACGTTGTTACGACTACAACACACAAAACATTGCGTGGCCCTCGCGGCGGTATGATTCTTACTAACCACGAAGACATCATTAAGAAAATCAACTCAGCCGTATTCCCTGGCCTACAAGGTGGCCCACTGATGCACGTTATCGCAGCCAAAGCGGTCGCATTTGGTGAAGCGCTTGGCCCTGAATTTAAAACTTATATTGATTCGGTGATCAATAACGCAAAAGTCCTAGCGGAAGTATTGCAAACTCGCGGTTGCGACATCGTAACTGGTGGCACAGACACGCACCTAATGCTGGTTGACCTTCGTCCGAAAGGGTTGAAAGGCAATAAAGCAGAAGAAGCTCTAGAGCGTGCTGGGATCACATGTAACAAAAATGGCATCCCATTCGATACAGAGAAGCCTATGATTACATCGGGCATCCGTTTAGGAACGCCTGCGGGTACAAGCCGCGGCTTTGGCGCTGAAGAATTCAAACTCATCGGTAATTGGATTGGTGACGTACTGGACGGTTTAGTGAACAACCCTGAAGGTGACGCAGAAGTTGAAAAACGCGTTCGCAAAGAAGTAAAAGAACTTTGCAGTCGCTTTCCTCTATACCAGTAAACGATTTTTTTAAAATCATAATAATTCCTGACAAGTTATTCGGAGATTAAGCAATGGACAAAACACTGAAGTTTGCAGATAGCCACGAGTGGGTACGTGACAACGGTGACGGCACAGTAACAATTGGTATTTCTGAGCATGCACAAGAAATGCTAGGTGACGTGGTATTCGTTGACCTACCAGACGTAGAAGACGAAGTTGAAGCAGGTGAAAGCTTCTCTCTCGTTGAATCTGTAAAAGCAGCGTCAGACATCTACGCACCAATCACTGGTGAAATCGTAGAAATCAATGAAGAACTAGAAGACAGCCCAGAGCTAATTAACGAAGAGCCGTACGAAGGTGGCTGGATCGTAAAAGTGAAGATGTCTGATGTATCTGAACTAGATAACCTGAAAGACGCAGACGAATACCTAAACTCTATCGAAGAAGAGTAATTAGGATGTGACGAAAGCTGTTCCCTAGCCTGTTTAGAGAACAGCTTTTTTTCTAGGTTCGGACGTATAATTTAATTTATCAGTAACGCAAATCCGTTACCCGAACCAAGGAGTAGGTAAAGGACAATGACTGAATTACTTCAAAGCCTCAGCACACAAAACGAGTTCGTTGCTCGCCACAATGGACCAAACAAATCTGACCAACAGAAAATGTTGGAAGCGATCAACGCAGTTAGCCTAGATTCGCTTATCGACGAAACCGTACCAGCACAAATTCGCCTAGAGCAACCAATGAGCTTGGCAGAAGCGAAAAGCGAAGCAGACATGCTGGCAGCAATGCGTAAGTTCGCCGATCAGAACCAAGTTAAACGTACATTCATTGGTCAGGGTTACTACAACACCTTCACGCCGAACGTGATTCTACGCAACGTGATGGAAAACCCGGGCTGGTACACTGCTTACACCCCTTACCAACCAGAGATCTCACAAGGTCGTTTAGAAGCACTTCTAAACTACCAACAAATGGTGATGGATCTTACTGGTATGGAAATCGCGAACGCGTCATTGCTCGATGAAGCAACGGCAGCAGCAGAAGCGATGACACTTTGTAAGCGTGCGGGTAAAAGCAAGAGCAACGTATTCTTCGTTGCTGACGACGTTCACCCACAAACCATCGAAGTGGTAAAAACTCGTGCGAAATTCATCGGCTTTGAAGTCTTGGTTGGTTCTTTAGAATCACTACCAGAGCAAGACGTGTTCGGCGCACTAGTTCAATACCCAAGTACAACAGGTGAAGTTCGTGACCTAACGGACATCATCGCTAAAGCGCAAGCAAACAAAACACTAGTGACTGTAGCAACGGACCTTCTTGCTTCTACCCTACTTAAACCTGCTGGTGAAATGGGCGCAGACGTAGCAATCGGTTCAGCACAACGTTTTGGCGTGCCGATGGGTTACGGCGGTCCACACGCTGCTTTCATGGCAACTCGTGATAAGCACAAGCGTACAATGCCTGGGCGTGTTATCGGTGTTTCTATCGATACCAACGGTAACCAAGCACTGCGTATGGCAATGCAAACGCGTGAACAGCACATCCGTCGTGAAAAAGCGACTTCAAACATCTGTACTGCTCAAGCACTGCTAGCGAACATGGCGTCTTTCTACGCGGTTTACCACGGCGCAGAAGGTCTACGCACGATTGCTCGTCGTACGCACCACATGACAGCCATCCTAGCCGCTGGCCTAACTAAAGGCGGCTTCGAGCTTGCTCACAACAGCTTCTTCGACACCATCACTATCAACACAGGTGCACAAACTGAAGACCTATACGCGAAAGCACTAACCGCAGACATCAACCTACGTAAGTTGGATACTCAGCTAGGTGTGAGCTTCGACGAAACCACAACCGTGGCAGATGTAGAAGCCCTATTCGCAGTATTCGGTGTGAAAGAAGAAGTCGCAGCACTATCAACTGAAATCGCAGGCAACGAGTTTGCAGCCATTCCAGAAGCATTGCGCCGCACAACAGAATATCTAACACACCCTGTGTTTAACACGCACCACAGCGAAACACAGATGATGCGTTACCTAAAACAGCTAGAGAACAAAGACTTCTCACTCACGCACGGCATGATCCCACTGGGCAGCTGTACGATGAAGCTGAACGCAGCAGCAGAGATGATCCCAGTTACTTGGCCTGAGTTTGGTTCGATCCACCCGTTCGCACCAGCAGAACAAGCAGCTGGTTACGCAGCACTCGCAAAAGACCTTAAAGAAAAGCTATGTGAAATCACTGGCTATGACGCATTCTCACTACAACCAAACTCTGGTGCATCGGGTGAGTACGCAGGCCTTATCGCGATTCAGCGCTACCACGAAAGCCGTGGCGAAGGTCACCGCAACGTATGTTTGATCCCAAGCTCTGCGCACGGTACTAACCCTGCGACAGCATCTATGGTGTCAATGAAAGTGGTTGTGGTTAAGTGTGATGAAGAAGGCAACATCGACATCGACGACCTAGCAGCGAAAATCGAGAAACACAAAGACAACCTATCAAGCATTATGATCACTTACCCTTCTACGCACGGCGTTTACGAAGAGAAAGTGAAAGAAGTGTGTGAAATGGTTCATGCCGCTGGTGGTCAGGTTTACCTAGACGGCGCTAACATGAACGCGCAGGTTGGTCTAACATCACCAGGCTTCATCGGTTCAGACGTTTCTCACCTAAACCTACACAAAACCTTCTGCATCCCGCACGGTGGTGGCGGTCCGGGTATGGGTCCTATCGGTGTGAAATCTCACCTAGCTCCTTTCTTACCAGGGCATATTGAAGACGGTGTAGAAGGCGCAGATTTCGCAGTATCAGCAGCAGATATGGGTAGCGCTTCTATCCTGCCTATCTCTTGGGCTTACATCGCAATGATGGGCGAAGCTGGCCTAACAGATGCTACAAAAGTAGCAATTCTGAACGCAAACTACGTGATGGAAACACTTCGCCAACACTACCCTGTTCTTTACCGTGGCAAAAATGGCCGCGTAGCGCACGAATGTATTATCGACATTCGTCCGCTGAAAGAAGAAACAGGTATCAGCGAAGAAGACATCGCGAAGCGTCTAATGGACTACGGTTTCCACGCACCAACTATGTCGTTCCCTGTAGCGGGCACGCTAATGGTTGAGCCAACGGAATCGGAAGATCTAGAAGAGCTAGACCGCTTCTGTGATGCGATGATCGCTATCCGCGAAGAAATGGAGAAAGTGAAAAACGGTGAATGGCCACTGGATAACAACCCACTTGTTAACGCGCCACACACACAAGTTGATCTTTCAGCTGAAGATTGGGACCGCCCTTACTCTCGCGAGATTGGCTGCTTCCCGTCTAAAGCGACCAAATCTTGGAAGTACTGGCCAACGGTAAATCGCGTAGATAACGTATACGGTGACCGTAACCTAATCTGTTCATGCCCAAGCATCGATAACTACGAAGATTAATTTTTGTAGAATCTAAATAAACAAAGGCGAACCGATTGGTTCGCCTTTGTTTTTGGTGTGCCGCCGTAACATTTGTTGATACATCGAGAAGGAATGATGGCTAGTTATTGTTTGCACAAAAGTGATTTAGAAATACAGTGACTTCTGAGAACCTTTGAATTAGCACTAATATCTCAGAGCCTTAAAAGCTTGTTGGAAACTCCTCATGAACACTATGTTATGCAGGTGCTGTGTAGTTTCTCAGTTCAGTTGCAGTAAGTCCCACTTATTACCATAGAGATCTTGGAACACCACCACTGTCCCGTATTCTTCCACACGAGGCTCTTCATTAAATACAACACCATTTTTCTTCATCAACTCGTAGTCACGCCAAAAATCATTAGTTTGCAGAAACAGGAAAACACGACCACCTGTTTGATTTCCTACTGCATGCGTTTGCTCCGGTGTACTCGCTTGAGCTAAAAGTAGGTTTGTACCATTGGAGTTTGGAGGAGAAACTTGAACCCAGCGTTTACCACCACCTAGGTTGGTATCTTCAACCAGAGTGAATTGAAGTTTTTGAGTATAGAATTCGATAGCATCGTCGTAATTTTCAACGACTAGAGCAATGTTTCCGATTTGCTGCTGAACAGTTTTGGCCATGATGATTTCCGCTGTGTCAAAACGCTAATTGTACTCTATTTTGAGACTTTTCTAGAAAGCACATAACGCCTTGCAAATGTGTAAGGCACACAATACGAATGCTTACGCACGGCGCCTTTGTCACTAGAACCGACAAACAATATAGCTGCCACCAGTGTCGAATCTTGATTGAGCAACTTATTAAAGCCTTAGCTATAACTCAAGAGCAAATCTCTAACCTAATAAAGAAGGCTGCTCGTATACCACGGTATTATAGTTCTTCTAGTTTTCCCTTAGCTAAATCTTCTTGTTGCTTAAGGAACATGAAGAAGTTTGCCTCACTGATAAACGGGTTACCGCTTGTGCCGAGCTTCTTCCTATTTTCAAAAAGGAAATTTTTATGTGGATGGTTCGAAAGGTTAACGTTCACAATAGGTGCCTGTAGTGAAATTTTTCTAATTTTCTCCATGCTAGTCAGGAACTGGCCAATAACTTCTGGATCATTGCTACTTACGCTATGCCCACCAACGATAAAAGCACGATATTGTTCGCCATTATCTTCAACAGTGAAGTCTAAGGAATAATCACCTTCCGTGTGGCCAGGTGTGAGATAGAACTTAAACTCATGTCCACCAATAGCCATAGAGCTATCGCTTTTTATCTCTATGTCTAAATTTGGAGGAAGGAACTTGTTCTCACCTTCGCTTTTGTTTGATTGCTGTATAGCTAGTTCATGAGCGCTTTTGGTCATCACGACTTTGGAACCATACTTCTCTTGAAGTAACTGGGCGCCTCCAACGTGGTCAGAATGCCCATGAGTTACCAATATGTGCGTTATTGGCTTATCTTTTAGCCCTAGCTTCTCTAGGTTGATAGGTATCCACTCAGAGTAAGGGAAGTCAAGCGTATCAATGATAACGAGTCCGTCGTCTGTAGCAATGGCATATGATGAGACCCACTTGTCTCCTACATAATAGACATTATCAAACATTTGAAATGGTTCTACATAACCGTTCTTATCATTCATTGCTGGAACATATTGACTTAAGGAAGCAAAAGACGAAGCACTGAAAAGTAAACCTACAATAATTTTTTTCACGAAATCACACACAAATATATCCTTAATAATTTCTTATAGAACCTCGCGGATGAGAAAGCTCTAAACGATTTTCAGAGGCAAATACAACTGCAAATACTTTCTACTTAGCTTGAGTTTTAGCTGACCGAATCACTTGTAAACTCGAATCCTATTAACTGCCTATGTATTCATGATTCTTTTAGAGGTTAAATAAATGAACTCAATTGAAGCAGAGTCATGAAGCTTCACTTGAGGTTAGCGGCACAGCACAATGTGATAAACCTCTTTCAAGCAAACATTTGAATGCGATTTTTCCAATTTAAGACATGTTCAATAAATGCATCAACTCTTGCAGGCCTTTTATCGCGGTCTCGATACATAATGAATACTTCTTTACCCGAGCATTGCCATTCTGGCAACAAAGGCAGCAGGTTATGTTGATCATGATTTAGCTCATGAAAGTAATAGGTTGGAATCCAAGCAATTCCTAAACCATGGATGACGGCGTCTCTAACTAGTAGTACATCATTTGAAGTGAATTGAAACTTTAGCGGACGATCAAATGTTTCATTGGTGATTTGATTAACTAATTTCCATTGGCTGTCGTTGTTTACCGTAATTAGGCGATGATGAACAAGTTGTTCTGGATGGGTAATCGGTTGGTGTTGTTCTAAATAGCTTCGTGATGCACAAAGCGCAAATGGAATCGACCATAATTTCTGAGCAATCCAGTCTTGTTCAATAAGATCACCAAGACGAAAACTAACATCGACACGGTTAGATACAAGATTGATTTTTTCATTCTGTACATCTAAATCGATACATATCTTCGGATGTTGCTCTGCAAATTCATAAACGCACCGCTTTAACCACATCTGTGTCATGTTAATTGGCGCTGATATTTTGATCGTTCCGCTTAAAGACTGACGCTCAGTCGCAATTCTCGATGTCACATTATTTAAGCTAAGAAGTAACGGCTCACAGAGTTGATAATATTTTTCGCCATCAGTTGTTAACGCAAAGTGGTGTGCACTGCGGTTAAATAGTCTGCAATTTAAGTTTGTTTCCAGCCTTTTTAACTTCCGGCTTAGCGTGGCTAACGGGACATTAAGACGCTCAGATCCTTGTGTTAGGCTTTGATAGCGAGCAACAGAAACGAATAACAAAAGGTCATCCAAAGAGTGACGTTCCATATTTGGGATTAACCCTCTTAAATTTGGCTATTAAAAATCAAATATGAAATATATAGCATTATCGCGTCAAGTTAATTTTTATCAGGAAGATCTATGTCTAAGCATTTATCAATTTGGTGCGGTGTTGTTGTCGCTATCTTTTTTTGGTCTAGTAACTTTAACGTAATAAAGGCTATTAATAGCGATGTCTCTCCTTTGGATTCAGCGACGTTACGATTTTCCGTTGCAGCTTTAATACTCTTACTGATAAGAGGTACTAAACGCTCTCCATATGGAGCCAAACTCACACGAAAAAGTATGTTGTCGTTGTTTGTTATAGCAACCGTGGGTGTAACTATCCAAAACTTCTCTATTTTCTCTGCAATGAGATTTACTACCCCAGTTAACGCAGCGGTTGTTCAGGCAAACCTACCACTTGTCACTATCTTGTTGTCGGGCGTTATTCTCAAGACTTCCATTTCGGTTAAAACTATTTTAGGTGCACTAATCAGTTTTTGTGGAGTGGTAATCGTCATTACAGGGGGAAATATTCATTCTATTAGCAGCAATAGTAATATTGGTGATCTATACATGTTATTTGCTTTAATTAGTGGGTGTTTATACACAATTCTAGCGAAGCGTTTAACATCTCATATCCCAGTAACTCAGCAGTTACGTTGGGTGTTAAGTATTGGTGCCATTCAAATGGTCGCTATAGCGATGTACCACGGCGACTTTAGCCGTAGCTTAAATGCCATAACATTTAAAGACCTAGCATTAATAGCTTACATGAGCCTGTTTGGAACTTTGATTGCTTATTACTTTTGGATGAAAGGCGCTATCGTTCTTGGTCCAGATAAGATGTCTCCATTATTTAATATTATGCCGGTATTCACTCTACTGATTTCGTTCATTTCTGGTGAGCAGGCTCAATGGGAAAATGTTTTAGGCGTCTTTATCGTTGCGGCTGGTGTGTATATAGGTAACTCAGCACCTTTTGCTCGTTTACGGAAGGTGGTGGAGTAAAAATAGACGCCAACCTTAAGTCGCATTATTTAGAGCAATACTTTGTTAATTGGCATAAGTTTTCTTGGTTTCCAATTGTAACCACCCCTTAAAATAATACAGCTCAAACGTAGAATTTTCTTTAAAATAACCTAAGAGGATTTTACACATGAG